>NZ_JASCXP010000150.1:0-15809 GCF_030010695.1 Nocardia sp. CC201C | reverse complement strand
CCAGGACGGCGGCGTCGTACTCGGCATCGGCGTGGTCGTTGACGGTGTCGGCGTCCTTCATCTGCCAGTCGGTGATGATGACCTTCAATTCCTGGTTGTGGCCGCAGAATTCGTCATAGGCGGCGGAGATCGCCGCGTGGTCGACGGTTTCGCGTTCCTCGGCCAGCAGCCGCTCCAGGCGTGGGCGGCCGTCCGGGGTGAGCCGGAAGCCCGCGGGGGTGGTGGCGCACAGGCCCGCCGTCACCAGATCCGCACAGCGGGCGGTGATCTCGTCCACCGCGGCGGTCAGGCTGGCGGCCAGATGCTCGGCGCTGGCCCGGCCCTTGATGCCGACCAGGCGCAGCAGCTCCAGTTCGGTGACCGGCGGCAGTTCGGTGACCGGCGGCAGTTCGGTGACCGGCGGCAGTTCGGTGACCGGCGGCACTTCGGTGGCCGACGGCACTGCGGTCGGATCCTGCTGTCGGGCAGCGCCTTCCGGTGCGGTCGCGCGCGCTTTCAGATGCGCCGCCAGATCGCCGGGCGCGGTGTCCGCCCAGGCGGCGAGCCGCGCGACATCGGCGAGAACGGCCGCCTCCACCGGTTTTCCGGCGACCTCACCCGGCCACACCACACCGGCGCCCCCGTCCACGGTGACGGTGCGCCCGGCCAGCGCCGCGACCACGCCGGAACCGCAGCCCACCACGCACGGGCGGCCCAGTTCCCGGCTGACCAGCGCCGCATGGGAGGTGGTGCCGCCCAGTTCGGTGACGATGGCGCGGGCGGCGATCATGCCGTGCAGGTCGTCGGGACTGGTGGTGGGGCGCACCAGGATCACCGCCTCCCCCGCCTGGGCGCGGGCCTCGGCCTCGTCCGGATCGGTGACGACCAGGCCGGAGGCCAGTCCCGGGCAGGCGGATTCGCCGCGCGCCAGGGGCCGCTGCCCGGTGGTGTCGCCGGAGGCGGGACGCAGCACCTCCCGCACCTGGTCGGGAGTGATCCGATCCAGCGCCTGCCGTGCCTCGATCATCCCCTCGTCGACCATGGCGACCGCGGCCCGCACGGCGGCTCGGGCCGAACGTTTGGCCGGGCGCGACTGCAACAGCCACAGCGCGCCGGACTCCACGGTGAACTCGATGTCCTGGATATCGCGGCCGTCGCGTTCCAGCTGCGTCGCGGCGGCGAGCAAGCGCTCGTGCACGCGCGGCTGGGTGGCGGCCAGTTCGTCGAGCGGGCGCGGCGTGGTGCGGCCGGAGACCACGTCCTCGCCCTGCCCGCCGACCAGCCACTCACCGTAGGCCGGGCCGTCACCGGTATTGGGGTTGCGGCTGAACAGCACTCCGGTGCCGGACAGGTCGTCGAGATTGCCGAAGACCATGGCCTGCACGGTGACCGCGGTGCCGAGCGTGTCGGCCACACCGCGATTGCGCCGATAGGTTTTGGCGCGCGGGGAATCCCAGGAGCGGAACACCGCCTCGATCGCGCCGCGCAACTGCTGCCACGGATCATCCGGCACCACGCCGTGCTCGTCGCCGAGCACCGTCTCCCGGTACTGGGCGAGGAAGCGCCGCCACGTGTCGTCGGCGTAGGCCGGATTCCCGGATTCCTCGGCCAGCGCCCGCCGCACCGCATCGGTCATACCGAGATTGAGGACGGTATCCATCATGCCGGGCATGCTGACCGCCGCGCCGGAGCGCACCGACACCAGCAGCGGGCGGACGGTGCCGCCGAAGCCGCGGCCGGTGCCGCGTTCGATCATGGCGATCCCCGCGCGCACCTGCGCCCAGATCTCCGCGGCGATGCCACCTCGGCGGCGGTAGTCGGCCCAGCCGTCGGTGGTGATCACGAAGGCGGGCGGCACCGGCAGCCCCAATGCCCGCATGTGGTCGATGCTCCACGCCTTGCCGCCGATCCGCTCCCGCGACAGCCCGCAGCGGCCGTCGAGTTCGACGACGGTCGCCGCGTCGGCCGCCACATCCGGTCGCTGGGCAAGCTCCGCTCCCGCGGTCATATCACTCCTTCGATCGTGTGGATTCCTGCGCACCGCGCCCCGTGCCTCCCGTCCGGGCGTCATGTACCGAGCGTGCCGGGTCGGCGACGCGGTTCTCCAACCCGATCTCGTTGAGCGGAACCGGCCGCGCGGCGGGTGGCGGTCCGCCGGTCGCGGCGGATCAACCCCGGTGAACGGGACCCATCCGACGAATCAGGCATAGCGGGCGGGGCGGTGCGGCAGGATGGGCGCATGGATCGGCGGGACGAGTCCATGGGCGATACGGGGCTGACGAGTATTCCCGCGCTGCTCGCGGACCGGGCACAACAGTTCCCGGACGTGCTCGCCATCGCCGGGCCCGAGGGCCGGATGACCTACGCCGAACTGGCGGAACATGCCCTCGCGGTGACGCGGGCGGCCATGGCGAGCGGGCTCGGACCCGGCGACCGGGTGGGGATCTGGGCTCCCAATGGCGCGCGCTGGATCGTCACCGCGCTGGGACTGCTCGGAGCGGGTGCGGTGTTGGTGCCGATCAACACCCGATTGACCGGGGTGGAGACGGCGGACATCCTCGCGCGCGCCCGGGCGCGGGCGCTGTTCACCGTGCGCGGCTTCCTGGGCAACGACTATCCGCGGCTGCTCGCCGAGTCGGGCCGGGTGCTGCCGACCCTGCGGCGGACGGTGGATATGAGCGCCGCCGGGGAATGGCGCTCGTTCCTCGAATCCGGCTCCGGAACACCGGCGGCCGCGGCCCGCGCGCGAGCGGCCGCCGTCGACGCGCACGCGATCTCCGACATCCTGTTCACCTCCGGCACCACCGGGGCACCCAAGGGCGTGCTCGCCACCCACCGGCAGACCCTGGAGGTGTTCGACCGCTGGGCCGACGCGGTCACACTGCGGCACGGCGACCGCTGTCTGCTGGTCAATCCGTTCTCGCACACCTTCGGGTACAAGGCGGGCATCATCGCCTGCCTGCTGCGCGCCGCCACCATGATCCCGGTCCCCCGCTTCGACGCCGATGCGGTGCTCGATCTCATCGCGCGCGAACGCGTCACCATGCTCGCGGGCGCACCCACCCTGTTCACCGACCTGCTCCGCCGCGACCGCACCGGCCGCGATCTGAGCTCACTGCGGCTGGCCGGAACCGGCGGCGCGCCCATTCCCACCGAACTGGTCGAGCGCATTCGCTCCGAACTCGGTGTGCCGCACGTCTATACGGCCTACGGCCTCACCGAATCCATCGGCGTGATCACCGTCTGCCCGCCCGACGCACCCGCCGAACTGGCGGCGACCACGGTGGGAAAGGCCGTCCTCGACACCGAGATTCGCCTGGTGGACCGAGACGGCGCACCCGTCGCGGCGGGCGTGCCCGGCGAGATCACCGTGCGCGGACCGAATGTCATGCGCGGCTACCTCGACGACCGGGAGGCCACCGCCGCCGCCATCGACACCGACGGCTGGCTGCACACCGGGGATGTCGGCACCCTGGACGCGGACGGCTACCTGCGCATCACCGACCGCCTGAAGGATGTGTTCATCGTCGGCGGCTTCAACGCCTATCCCGCCGAGATCGAGCGAACCCTGCTGGGACATCCCGGAATTCGCGAGGTGGCGGTGGTCGGCATCCCGGACCCCCGCCTGGGCGAGGTGGGACGGGCGGTGGTGGTGCCCACCGACCCGGCCGCCGCCGATGCCGAGGCCATCCTGGGGTGGGCACGCACCCGGCTGGCCGGATACAAGGTGCCGCGCGAGATCGCGTTCACCGACGCGCTGCCCCGCAATACCGGCGGCAAGGTGATGAAGAACCAGCTGCGCGCACCGGCCTCACGACCGGAGTGATCCGGACTCGATGCTCGCCACCCGCGTGCAACAGGCGTCGAGCAGCTCCCCGTCGTGCGACACGACCAGCACGCCGATGCCGTCGGCGGCGGCGCGGTCCATGAGCAGCCGCACGATGGCCGCCGTGGTCGCCGCGTCCAGCATGGCGGTGGCCTCGTCGCACAGCAGGTAGCGCGGCCGCTGCGCCAGGGCGCGCGCCACGCACGCGCGCTGCAACTGGCCGTCGCTGACCTCGTGCGGGCGGCGCTCCAGCAGATCCGGTGTCAGCCCGACCGCCCCGGCGAGCGCGGTGACATCGGGGTCGCGTTCCCCGCGGATGCGGGCCGGTTCACCGATGATCCGCGCGAGGGTGAAGCGCGGATCGGCCGCCGTGCGCGGGGATTGGAAGACGACGCCGACCGCACCACGCGGAGCGCGCGCCAACGGTCGCCCGTCCAGGGTGACCACGCCGGTGCGCGGTGTCACCAGGCCCGCCAGGACGCGCACGAGAGTGGTTTTCCCGGAACCGGATGCCCCCGCCAGGCCGACCACCTCCCCGGGTGCGACGGCGAAGTCCACCCCGTCGAGCACGGTGTCACCGCGCCGGTATCCCGCGCTCACCGCGGCGGCCGCCAGCATCACCGGCTCCGTTCGCGCAGCAGGCGCGGTCCCCGCGCGGTGAGGGTCGTCGGTCCACCGAGGTAGTGGCAGCGCTCGGCGCTCAGGTCGGTCAGCTCCGGGCTGGGATGCGGCAGCGGCCGCAGTCCGCGCTCGGGCAGCGCCGCCAGCAGATCCCGCGTGTACTCGTGCCACGGATCGTCGAGCAGTTCCGCGGCCGGTCCGGTCTCCATCAGGTGGGAGGCGTACATGACCGCCAGGGTGTCGGCGATTCCGGTGCGGATGAGCGCGGCCAGATCGTGGGTGATGAGCAGGACCGCCGCACCGTGGTCGGTGCACTCGCGCAGCAGGCGCAGCACGTGGTCGGTGCGGTCGCGATCCAGTCCGGAGGTGGGTTCGTCGGCGACGATCGTCTCCGGATCACCGGCCAGTGCGGCGGCGACGGCGGCGCGCTGCGCCATCCCGCCGGACAGCTCGTGCGGATAGCGGTCCAACGCCTCGATCGGGAAGCCGACGCGCTCGGCCAGGTCGGCGCAGCCGTGCGGGGAGCCGAGCCGGTCGAGCGTCTCGAGGAGCTGCGCGCCGATGGTGCGCACCGGGGTGAAATGCGTTGCCGGGGACTGCGGTACCAGTCCTACATGCCGACCCCGGTAGGGCTCGTCGGTGGTGCGCACATCGAGCTGCCGGTCCCCGGCCGGGACGCGGATGGCCCCGCCGACCTCGGCGTGCGGCGGCAGCAGACCCAGCACGGCGCTGGCGACAACCGATTTGCCGCAACCGGATTCGCCGACCAGGGCGGTCACCCGGCCGCGCGGGACATCGAGCGTCACGTCGGTGGCCGCGTGCACGACGCGCCTTCGGGGCAGCGGGATGCGCACCGTGAGCGCCGTGATGGCGAGTCCGGCGCGCAGGGCGGGATCGACCAGGGTCATGACAGCAGCCTCGCGGGTTTCGGGGGAATGAGCCTGGCGCGCAGGGCCGATCCGGCGACCGCCACCGCCACCGTGGTGACGACCAGCACGCCGGCCGGGAACGCCAGCGTCCACCAGCCGCCCAGCAGCAGTGAGGAGCGCGCCTCCTCCAGCAGGGTGCCCAGACTCGGCGCGTGCGGCGGCAGACCGAACCCCAGGAACGACAGCGTGGATTCGTGCCATACCGCATGCGGCAGCAACAGCACCACCGCGATCAACGCCTGCGGCGCGACGGCGGGCAGCACGTGCCGCAGCAACAGATATCCGGGTCCGGCACCGGCGAGCCGGGCGGCGGCGAGGTAGTCGTGTTCGCGCACGCTCAGTGTCTCCGCGCGCACCACGCGGGCGACCTGCACCCAGTGCGTGAGCGCGATGGACAGCACCACGGCGAGCACGCTGCCGCGGAACAGCGCCACGATGACGATGCCCAACAGCAGATGCGGCAGCGCGTTGGTGGTGTCGGCGACGCGCATGACCAGCCGGTCCACCCAGCCGCCCGCCAGCGCGGACGCCGTGCCGACCAGGGTGCCGAGCACCGTGGCCAGCAGCGCCGAGGCGACAGCCACCAGCAGTGAGACGCGAATGGCGGCGGCCACGCGCACGAACAGGTCACGTCCGGCGGCGTCGGTGCCGAACCAGTGCGCCCCCGACGGCGCCCGCCGGGCCGCCGCGAAGTCGGTGAGCCGGTCGTCGATCCCGAACAGCCACGGCACCAGCAGCGCATAGGCCGCGACCGCGACGAGGACGGCGGCCGCGACGCGGAAACGTCGGTCAGCCATCGGCACGCACCCGCGGATCCAGTACTACACAGGCGATGTCGGCGAGCAGCGAGCCGAGCATGACCGCACCCGTGGTGCCCACGGTGAGCAGGGCCAGCAGCGGCATATCCAGATCGGTGGCCGAGTCGACGAACGCGCCCGCGATGCCCGGCCACGAGAAGATCTCCTCCACCAGCACCGCGCCCACCACGAGTTCGGGCAGCCGCACGCCCAGGATGGTCACGAACGGAGCCAGCGACATGGGCAGGATGTGGCGGCGGGCGATGGTGACCGCATCCACGCCGCGCGCCATGGCTCCGGTGACGAAGTCCTCACTCCGGTTGTGCGACACCGACTCCCGCACTGCCAGCAGCAGCCAGGGCAGCTGCGACAGCGCGAGCGCCGACGCGGGCAGCACCAGATGCCGGAGCACCTGAGCCACATCGGGGTCGGCGCCGGCGTCGGTGAGTCCGGCGGGCGGCAGCCAGCCGGTGCCGACGGCGAAGATTCCGATGGCGGCCAGGGCCAGCACGAACGGCGGCAGCCCCTGCACCACCACGCAGGCGGTGCTGACCGCCCGGTCCACCAGGCCACCGCGCCGCATCCCGGTCCACGCGCCGAGCGTCACCGCGATGAGAACGGCCATGGTGAGCGAGACGCCGACCAGCAGCACGGTCCACGGAATGCGTTCGGCCACCACCTGACTCACGGGCTGACCGTAACCTCGGGACATGCCCAGGTCACCGGTGAGCACCCGGCCGAACCAGCGGCCGAGCAGCTGGTACCAGGGGGTGTCGAGGCCCAATTCCCGTGCCAGCAGCGCCTTGTCGGCTTCCGAGGTGGTCTCGTAGCGATTGCCCAGATAGCCCGCCAGCGGATCGAAGGGCGAATACGCGGCGGCCGCGAAGAGTCCGGCCGCCACCGCCGCCAGCACCGGGATCAGCGTGAGCAGCCGGAAGCCGATCATCCGGGGCAGCCCCCGGTCCCGGAATCGGTTGCGCCGCGGCGTCACCGAGGTCACGAGCGTCGCGTCCAGGTGTGCAGGGACCACCAGGGTCCCCAGGCGACGCCGTGCGTATGCGGCTCCAGCACGGGGCCCGACATCACCCAATTCGAATCCCTGGTCACGTAGGTGTGGTCGAGGAAGGCCAGGAACACATAGCTCGGGTCGGCGATGTAGGCGCTCTGCACGTCGCGGTACGCGGCGGCGCGGGCGGCCGGATCGGTGCTGCGGCGGGCCCGATCGAGGGCCGCGTCGACGGCGGGATCGGCGTGGCGGCTGGCATTGTCGTAGACGCTGCCCACGGCCGGGTCCAGGTAGGCCGAGTGCAGCGTCTTGTACGCCTGCGTATCCGGATCGTAGGGTTCGTCCCCGCCGCCGAGCAGAATGGCGTCGCGTTCCACCCGCGGCTCGATCCGGTCCCAGGACAACCCCTCCAGATCCACCTCGATGCCGATGCGGCGGGCGTCGGAGGCGAACGCCTGTGCCAGATCGCGGCGCAGGGTGTCGGTGGACTTGTACATGACCGTGAACGCGGCCCGCTGACCGTCCCGCACGCGGATGCCGTCCGGTCCCGGTCGCCACCCGGCCGCGTCCAGCAGTGCCGCGGCCCGCTCCCGGTCGAAGTCGAATGTCGCCGCGGGATTGTGGGCTTCGCCGTACACCTCGGGAATCGGCGTATAGGCCGGGCGGCCGTAGCCGCCGAGCACATTGTCGATGACGGCCCGGCGGTCCACCGCCAGATTGAGCGCCATGCGAACGGCGGGGTCACCCGTCACCGGATGTCCCGAGGGCAGCGAGACGCCGCGCCAGTCGGCGGAGGTGTTGGCGGACACCGTCATTCCGGCGCGGTCGGCGAAGGTGCGCGCCAGCAGCGGTGGCAGCGTGGTGCCGTCGAGTTCACCGGCGGCCATGCGCTGCGCGCGGGTGTTGTCGTCGGGGACGTAGACCAGCGTGACCTTCCGCACCGCGGGCGGGCCGTCCCAGTAGTCCTCGTTCGCGACCAGCACCGCGCGCTCCGGGGTCAGTTCGGTCAGGCGGTACGGCCCGGTGCCGACGGGGGCGGTGTTGAGCGGGGATTCGGCGGCCGGGCCCGGGGTGGCGACCGCCTCCGACGGCACGATGCCGATGAGCAGCTTGGTGGGGAACGCGGCGTAGGAGTAGCGCAGGGTGAAGCGCACGGTATCGGAGTCGACGGCGTCGACGCGCTCGATCATCTCGTAGGAGGAGCGCACCTCGGAGGCGGAGGCGGGATCGAGAACGGCGCGATAGGTGGCCACCACATCGGCGGCGTCGAAATCCGTTCCGTCGCTGAACTTCACCCCCGGCCGCAGCTCGACGGTCCACACCGCGGCGTCGGCGGCGGCGACCGGCGGCGCGATCGCCAGCGCCGGATCGAACTCCGGGAGCCCCGGGCCGCCGCGCAGCCGCAGCAGCCCGTCGTACATCTTGGCCTCACCCGCCGCGCCGTACCCGGCGATCGGGTTGTAGCCGCCGAGTTCGTATCCGTCGGCGAGGACCAGCGACCCGTCGTCGGTGGTCGTCGGCGCACCGCACGCCGACAGCGCGGCGGTCAGTGCGAGCAGGACACCGACGCTGCGCGACGTCCGGGAGCCAATCCTCATCGAGAGCCTTTCAACTGTTCACCTGTTCAGGTGAACAGATAATAGGGCCTGGCGTTCCGACGCGACTACCGTGAGGGCCATGGGAGAACCGCGGTCAACGAAGGGGTCACCGGTTCAGCGCGGCCAACTGGCGCTGTGTGGCGTGGACATTCGCGCCTGGGCGCGCCGCTTCGACCTGCTCTCCGATCCCGGCCGCCTGGAGATCCTGCTCTGCCTGCACCGCTGCCCCGGCATCACCGTGGGTGAACTCGCCGCCGCCACCGGCCGCACCGAGAACTCGATCTCCCAGGCACTGCGGGTCCTGCGGCACGAGAACTTCATCACCTCCACCCGCATGGGCCGCGCGGTCGCCAACCACCTCGACGATCCGATCATCCACGAGGTGCTGCACAATATCGGCGCGACCCACGACTGAGGCCACCGCGCATCCGCGCGACACCTGTCAGCGGGCGGGCCAGGCGTCTTTGAGGGACGTGGCGGCGTCGGCGGATTGGCGGACGCCGGATTCGAAGGCGGGGGTGAGGGCGGCGACGGCGAAGACGTCGGGCCCGAAGGCGGCGACGGCGGTGGCGTCGGGGACGACGGAGATCTCGCGGGCGGAGCCGAGGTCGCGGTCGGCGCGGGTGCGGGGGAAAATGTGCGCCAGGGGTTCGAGGATGACGACGACGTCCGCGGGCAGGGCCAGATCGGCGTTGATGGCGGAGCGCAGGCCCCCGTCGATGTAGGTGCGGCCGTCGATGGGAATGGGCGGGAGCACACCGGGAACCGATGTGGTGGCGGCGAGGGCCTCGGCCAGCGTCGCCGCGCCGCCGCGGGTCCAGGTGCGCAGGTCGCCGGAGTGGGCGTCGATGGCGGTGAGCACGATATCGCGGTCGGGCCAGTCGTCGACGCCGACCAGGGCGCGCATGCGGTCGATGTGCACTCCGGGCGCACCGACGTCCGCCGCCATGGCCAGCGCGCCGATCTTGCGGCGGGCGTCCTTCGGGGCGATGCCGGGTTCGGTCATGGTCGCGAAGATCTCCCCCAGCCGCGCCGGATCCGCTCGCAGCGGCGGCGCGTCCGCGGGCGGCGGGGTCAGCAGGCGGATGGGGTCGGCACCGGCCGCGAGCACGGTGCCCACCACCGCACCCGCCGAGGTGCCCACGAACCGATCGGCCAGGCCCAGGTCGATACCCGCCGCACGCAACCCGACCGCCAACCCGGCGAGCCACGAGATACCCACCGGCCCTCCCCCGCCCAGTACGAGCGCGATGCGAGATCCCTTGGGCGACACCGGTCCAGCCATGAATCCCACGGTACCGAACAACCCGCCGCCGACCGGGGTGTTTGCCCATCACCCTTGTATACCGATCGTTATACTGCAATCATGCACCTACGAAGGAACGTTCTGTCCGTTCACTGAGGAGGAGACCGCCATGGCATCGGCGCGGAAGACGGCGTGCATCCTGTGCGAATGCAACTGCGGGCTGGAGATCGAGGTCGAGGATCGGCGGCTGGCCCGCATCCGCGGCGATAAGGAGCACGTCGCCTCCGGGGGCTACACCTGCGAGAAGGCGCTGCGGCTGGACTACTACCAGAGTTATCCGCACCGCCTGACCCGCCCGCTGCGGCGCGAACCCGACGGCAGCTACACCGAGATCGACTGGGATACCGCCGTCACCGAGATCGCCGCCCGGCTGAGCGCGGTGCGCGACACCCACGGCGGCGACAAGATCTTCTTCTACGGCGGTGGCGGACAGGGCAATCACCTGGGCGGCAGCTACGCGCAGGCGCTCCAGGCCGCGGTCGGCGCGAAGTACTACTCCAATGCGCTGGCGCAGGAGAAGACCGGCGAGATGTGGGTGGACGGCAAGCTCTACGGCGGCCACACCAAGGGCGATTTCGAACACGCCCGGGTGGTCGTGTTCGTGGGCAAGAACCCCTGGCAGTCCCACAGTTTCGCGCGGGCCAGGCCGGTGCTGCGGCAGATCGCCGCCGATCCGGACCGCACCATGATCGTCATCGACCCGCGCCGCACCGAGACCGCCGACCTCGCCGACATCCACCTCCAGGTCGCGCCCGGCACCGACGCCTACTGCCTGGGCGCGCTGCTCGGCGTGCTGGTGCAGGAGGACCTGCTCGACCACCAATTCCTCGACGAGCACACCACCGGCGCGGACGCCGTGCTCGCGCGGTTGAAGACCGTCGACGTGCCCGAGTTCTCGCGCCGCTGCGGGGTCGACGAGGAGCTGATCCGCGCCGCCGCGCGCGCCATCGGCACCGGCGAGTCCGTCGCCACCTACGAGGACCTCGGCATCCAGCAGGCCCCGCACTCCACCCTGTCGTCGTACCTCAACAAGCTGCTGTGGATCCTCACCGGCAATTTCGGCAAGCCGGGCACCATGGCCCTGCACTCGGTGCTGGCCGCCGTGGCGGGCAGCGCCGCTCCCCCACGCACCGCGCGCACCCGACCACCGTCACTCCTGGACCGGGCGCGCAAGACCCTCGGCACCGCCGCCGCCCGCGCCGTTCCGCTCGGCGCGACCACGCTGTCGGCCACCCTCGGCGCACTCACCGCCCTGCCCGCCGGTGCGAAACTCGCCGACACCGCCGCCGAGAAACTCGTGACCGCCGTCGCCCCGATGGCCGGTGGCCTGCTGGGCGGCGCGGGCGGGGTCAGCCAGCCCGGCGGTGCGCGCCGCACCCCGGTCACCGGCGCGCGCATCATCGCGGGCCTGGTGCCGTGCAACTCCATCGCCGAGGAGATCCTCACCGATCACCCCGACCGCTTCCGCGCCATGTGGATCGACAGCGTGAATCCCGCGCACTCCCTCGCGGATTCGAAGACCTTCCGGGCCGCGCTGGACGCCCTCGACCTGGTGGTCGTGGTCGATGTGGCCTTCACCGAAACCGCCCGGCACGCGCACTACGTACTCCCCGCGGCCAGCCAGTTCGAGAAGTGCGAGGCCACCTTCTTCAATTTCGAGTTCCCGCACAACACCTTCCAGCTGCGCGCCCCGCTGCTGCCGCCGCTGACGGGCACGCTGCCGGAGCCGGAGATCTACGCGCGCCTGCTCACCGCGCTCGACGCCGCCCCGCGGACCACCCTCGCGCGGCTGCGTACCGCCGCCCGCGCCGGACGTCACGCCTTCGCGCTGGCCTTCTTCAGTGCCGTCGCCGCCGATCCGACGCTGATGCGGCTGGCGCCGTACGTGCTCTACGAAACCCTCGGCCCGACCCTGCCCGAGGAGTTGCGCGGGGCGGCCGTGCTGTGGGGCATCGCCCACCTGTGCGCCCTGGGCAATCCCGCAGGGGTCGGCCGCGCCGGGTACCGCGGTCCCGGATTGGCCGCCGGGGAGCAGCTTTTCGAGGCAATCCTGCACGGCCGCTCGGCCGTCACGTTCACGGTCGACGAATGGTCCGACACCTGGAATTACGTCCGCCGCCCGGATCGCCGCTTCACCCTGGAGATCCCGGAACTGCTGGCGGCTTTCAGCGAACTGGCCGATGCGCCGGACCGGGCCGATCCCGACTACCCGTTCATCCTGGCGGCCGGTGAGCGCCGATCCTTCACCGCCAATACGATTTTCCGCGATCCGGCCTGGCGACGCCGCGACGCCGACGGCGCGCTGCGGGTGAACCCCGAGGACGCGCGGCGGCTCGGCGTCGACACCGGCGACCGGGTGCGCGTGGTCACCGAGGCGGGAGCGGCCCCGGCCGTGGTCGAGGTGACCGATACCGTCCGACCCGGCAATATCACCCTGCCCAACGGTCTCGGCACCGAGGACGACGGTCGGCGCGCGGGCGTGGCTCCGAACGAGCTCACCTCCCTGCGCCACCGCGACCCGATCGCCGGAACCCCGTGGCACAAGTACGTTCCGGCACGCATCGAGGTGCTCGCCTGAGTCAGATCTCCTTGCGCATCTGCGCGGTCAGCGGCTTCATGTAGCCGGAGCCGAGCAGGCGCTGCATCCAGTTCATGGCCTTGGCGTCGGTGCCGATGAGAATGAGCGGCTTGTTCTTGCGGATGCCGTTCAGGATGGTCCGGGCGCACTGCTCCGGCGAGGTCTTGGCCAGCCGGTCGAAGTTGGAGGCCAGGGCGTCGCGATCACGATCGGCCGACGCCCTTGCCTTCCAGGCGATCTCGGTCTTGATCATGCCCGGGTGCACACTGCTGACGCCCACCCGGTGGCCCGCGATGATCATCTCCTGGCGCAGCGCGTCGGTGAACGCCCGCATGGCGAACTTCGATGAGCTGTAACCACTTTGACTCGGGCAGGCGACCAGCCCGAACATGCTGGAGACATTGGCGATATGCCCGTCACCCGAGGCGATGACATGCGGCAGGAACGCCTTGGTGCCGTGCGCCGTGCCCCAGAAGTTGATATCGAAGATCCACTCGAAGTCCTCCCAGGTGACGTCCTCGATATTGGCGGTCAGCGAGACACCGGCATTGTTGACGACCAGGTTCACCGTGCCGAAATCGGCCACCACCGCGTCGGCGTGCGCGTACACCGCCGCGCGGTCGGTGACGTCGAGCCGATAGGCGCGGGCCTTCGCCCCCTCCTGCTCGCACAGGGCGGCGGTCTCGGCCACGCTGTCGAGAGTGCGCCCCGACAGCGCGAGCGCCGCCCCCTCGCGGGCCAGTTCGAGGGCCAGCGCCCGGCCGATACCGGCCCCGGCCCCGGTGACGACGGCGACCTTGCCGTGGAAGCTCTGCATGGGAATGTCCTTGTCTCACAGTGGCGGAGTCGCACGATGGCGGAACCGCGCCGGTCTTACTGGGTGGTGAAGCCGCCGTCGGCGACGAATTCCGCGCCGGTGGAGTAGGAGGACTCGTCGGAGATGAGGAACAGCACCAGATTCGCCAACTCCTCCGGGGTGGCGGGGCGCGCGATGGGCTGCGTCGCCGCGATCGACCGCGAGCGATCCGACGCCGCCGTCATCTCGGTGGCGACGATGCCGGGATGCACCGAGTTGACCCGGATATTGTCGGCGGCCAACTCCTGCGCCGCCGTCTTGGTCATCCCGCGCACCGCCCATTTGGAGGCGACGTAGCCGAGGATATCGGCATAGCCGATGAGCCCTCCGGTGGAGGAGATGTTCACGATGGACCCCACGCCCGCACGGCGCATGGAGCCGATCACCGTCTTCATCCCGAGAAAGACACCGACCTGGTTCACGTCGACGACCCGGCGGTAGTCGGCCTCCGACAGCTTCTCGATGGGGTCCACGTGCACGATGCCCGCATTGTTGACCAGCCCGGACACCGGGCCGAACCGCGCCTCGGCGGTGGCGATCACCGTGGTCCAGTCGCCCTCGTCGGTCACGTCGAGCGGTAGGAACAGCGCGGCGTCACCGATGTCGGCCGCCACCGCCCGCCCCGGCTCGGCCAGCACATCGGCAATGGTCACCCGCGCGCCCTCGGCCGCGAGTCGGCGCGCGAAGGCCGCGCCCATGCCGCGCGCCCCGCCGGTGATCACGACGTGCTTGTCGTCGACGCGTCCCATCTCAGCTCTCCTCGTATCGCGCCGACCGCGAGTCGGCCAGGTGATTGGCGGCGATGAAGCCGAACACCATGGCGGGCCCGATGGTCGCGCCCGCACCGGCGTAGTCGTTGCCCATGACGGCGGCCGAATTATTGCCCGCCGCATAGAGTCCGGCGATGGGCTCACCGTCGTGGTCGAGCACCCGGGCGTACTCGTCGGTCACCAGGCCGCCCTTGGTGCCGAGGTCGCCGGGCACCATCTCCACCGCGTAGAAGGGTCCGCGCTCGAGCGGTGCGAGGGTCGGGTTCGGGCGCACGGTCGGATCGCCGTAGTACCGGTCGTAGGCGGAATCGCCACGGCCGTAATCCTCGTCGCGACCGGCGCGGGCGAAGTCGTTGAACCGCCGCACGGTGGCGGTGAGCCGGTCGGCGGGCACCCCGATCTCGTCGGCGAGCTCGGCCAGGGTGTCGGCCGAGGTGATGATGCCCGCGTCGTAATACTTCTGCGGCAGTGGGCGTTTCGGGAAGTTGCCGAGGAACAGATAGCGGTCGCGGAAGTTCTGGTCGAAGATGAAGTGCGCCGGGATGCTGCCGGTGCCGGCCGCTTCCATCTCGTACATCCGGTGCACCACGTTCACATACGGCGCGGATTCGTTGACGAACCGTTCCCCGTTGTCGTTCACCATGATCGCGCCCGGCTGCGAGCGCTCGGCCAGGCAGAAGAACGGCGGTCCGTCGGGATTGCGCACCGACGGGCCCCACCAGGCGTCGTCCATCAGGTCCACCGCGCCGCCGACCTTCTGGCCCGCCACGATGCCCTCCCCGACGTTCTCGGTCGCACCCACGGTCCAGTCGGTGGACTGCGGCCCGGACAGGTACTGCTCGCGCATCTCGAGGTTGTGTTCGAAGCCGCCCGCCGCCAGCACCACGCCGCGCCGCGCCCGGATGAGGACGGAGCGGCCCTCGTGCTCGGCCCGCACCCCGACCACGGCGCCGCCCTCGGTGACGACCTCGGTGAGCGGCGTGCCCAGCCACACCGGCACGCCCGCGTCCCGCAGCGACAGCCACAGCCGGGCGGCCAGGGCCTTGCCCAGGCTGAGCGGCAGCGCGCCCCTGAGCAGGTTCAGCGCGGTGCGCGCGCCCACCTTCACGGCCGTCTTCTTGCCCGCCCAGGTGCGGGCGATCATATTGAGGTCGTGGAAGTCGCTGACCGTGATGGCGATGCCCTTGGGCGCGGACATGGTCGGCTGATTGATCTTGTGCAGATCCGCGCCCAGCAGCCGCCCGTCGATGGGAGCGGGTTCGATGCTGCGGCCCTGTGACAGCCCGCCGGGGAACTCCGGGTGATAGTCGGAATAGCCGCGGTCGTAGACGAATTCCCAGTACCGCGAGCGAGCGCCCAGGTAGCGGAACATCTCCGGCCCGTGATCCAGGAAAGCCCGCTGCTTGGCCTCCGGAACGCGATCGCCCACAACGGCTTTCAGATAGGTGCGGGCCATCTCCGGGCTGTCGGGCACGCCCGCCGCCTGGAGCACCGGATTGTTCGGCACCCAGATACCGCCGCCGGAGCGCGCGGTCGAGCCCCC
>NZ_JASCXP010000149.1:0-15924 GCF_030010695.1 Nocardia sp. CC201C | reverse complement strand
GGGGGTTTGCGCCCCGGGGGGGGGGGCGCCCCCCCCCGCGGCTCCGGTGATCATCCCGTGCCGTTCCAGTACCGCGCGGACCGGCTCCGCCAGCAGCGTCGCGGCGGTGGCCGGCGTGGGCATCAGGAACAGGCCGACCGGGCCCAGCAGTTCGGTCAATGCACCGTCGGCCTCGGTCGGACCGATCATCGTCTCGGCGAGGCGGACCGATTCGAGCACCCGGCCGTGGCGTTCGATGCCCGGCTGCGGCTGCTCGAGCGATTCGACGCTGTACGCGCCGGTATCGAGACTCGACGGGTCGGCATACTGCGCGATCGGTTCACCCGCGACCGTGCATGCGGTGGCGAATGTCAGTGTGGCCATCAGGATCGCTGGAGCCGTGCGTATTCGGCGGAATCGGGAGTTCATTCGCTGGTTCTTTCGGCCGGTGTTCACAGCGGCGCCCGCGGCCACCACCGGTCACGGATCGAGACGCCGTCCGATGCGCCCGTGACGGTGAGATAGCAGTGGTTCCGACTGGAATCCTCGAAGTAGACCTCGAGAATGCCCAAGTTCCGGTCCGAGAGGATCGCGGAATAGGGGTTCGCATGGTAGTAAGTCGTACCCCAGAACAGATGACCGGAGCCGGTCGAGCGGCTCCACGATTCGTCACCTTCCAGTTGATCGATGAGGGAGCGATTGGGCAGCACCGCCGATCTGTCGGCATTGCATGTCGCCTCGAGTATGTAGACCGGGTCCCGGTCGCCCTGGCACAGCAGGACTCCCGCGCGCGGCTTCCGGTCCAGAGACACTATCGTGCCCACGTTTCGGAACTCGGCGGGAACGCAATTGGTCGTCTGCTGATAACCGACCGCGCCCGGTGCGGGCGGCAGGAGCGCGGGGAACGCCTGCGCGATGAAGGCGTACTCGCCCCAATTGGCGGGGTCGACGCTGGTGGTATTGGGGATGCGCGTCCCGGCGGTGGTGCTCGCGTCGTCGGAACCGAACACGGTGAATGAAACCGCCGCCACGGCGATGATCATCGCCGTGGCCGCGATCAGTGCGCGGCGGCGGATCGATCGGGCGGCCCCGCCGCCGGTCGCACCGTGCAACGCCTGCTGCGCCGCCGTCGCGAGCGCGCCGCTGGTCGCGAAGCGTTCGGCTGGATCCTTGGCCAGTGCTGTCGCGATCACCGCGTCGAGCGCGGCAGGGACCGAGGGGTTCGCGGCGGATGGCTTCGGCGGGGGATCGTTGAGGTGGGCGTACATGACCGCCGCCGGACTGTCTCGCGGGAAGGGCACGCCGCCGGTCAGCAACTGGTAGAGCGTGCACCCCAACGCGTACACATCGGTGCGGCGATCCACCGGTTCGCCATTGATCTGCTCCGGCGCCGCGTACGACACAGTCGCGGCGAATCCGCCCGAACTGTCGGGAGTGGCCGAATCATTGGCAGGCCGCGCGATTCCGAAGTCCGTGACCAGGACTCGCTCGGGCCCGTCGGTGGGCACCGCGATCAGGATATTGGCCGGTTTCACGTCTCCATGCAGCAGTCCGGCGCGATGGACCTCATCGAGGCCGTGCGCCGCTTCGGTGAGTATCCACACCGCACGGCCGGGTTCCACGGGACCACGCCTGACGAGTTCCGCGGCGTCGATCCCGGCGACATACTGCATGGCGATCCATAGCCGCCCGTCCTGCTCACCGCGATCGCGAACCGCCACCAGATTCGGATGTTGCAGCCGGGCCGCTATTTCGGCTTCGCGCAGGAACCGTGCCCGAAACCCCTCATCCTCGCGATACCGATCCAACAGCACCTTCAACGCGTCCTTGCGCGGCAAGCGTGGATGTTGCGCCAGGAAGACGGTCCCCATTCCGCCGCGACCCAGTGTGCGTTCGACGCGATATCCGCCATAGCTGTGCTCGTCGTCGGCGTCCAACCGCAACCCCCAGTCTCCCGAACCTCGGGGTCATAGCGTATGACGGAAACCAGGGCCTTTCGAGACGAATTCGAGGGGATTCGGTTCAGGTCGAAGTTGCCACAGTCACCCGATCGATCTACTCGATCCAACTCGGAGATCACTGATGCGCGACATTTTTCGACACCTGAGCGGACCATCACGGCCGAACGGCCCGCTTGTGCCCCGCGACAGCTCTGATCGCAGTGGTCTACGTAATCGACTGTCGCGCCGTTGATTCCGGGATCGGCCGCGATATGGCGGCGGTGGCGCTGCTCACCGCGTCACGGCCTCGTGATCGGCTGGCTCGGCCGCCGGGTGGGTCGTCAGGCGCCAGCATGCGATCAGGAACGCGGCCTGGGCCGCGGTATTGCTGAGTTGCTCGATCCATTGCAGGGTCACCGTCTGGTCCGGGCGGGCGGCCAGGGGTCCCAGTATGAAGAATCCGAGTAGTTGGGTGCCGAAGAGGGCGGCGGCGGCGGTGTCGCCCCGCGCCCGTGCCCGGGTGATCAGATTTACGCCGACGATGGTGGCGAATACGGTGGTGCTCACCAGCATTGGCAGGGGGTCGCGCGCGAGCAGTGCGCCGATGCCGCAGCAGATTGTCAGACCCGGTACCAGCAGCATCAGCCAGCGTGGTGGCATCTCGCTGGACTCGCGTCCCAATTGTAGGCACAGCCAACCGAATCCGAGGGTGAGTAGGGGAAAGAGCAGGCGGCTCAGCCATGGCAGGTCCGGGCCATCAAGTGCGGCAACGAGTTTGGCGCTGGCCTTCGCGAATCCCGCCGTGCCGATCAGCGCCGCCGCCGCGATGACGTGGGCGCGGTGGGGGAGCGGCGGTGTGCCGGAATGCCGTCCGCGGTGGCCGAGCAGCAGTACGCCGGCGGTGGTGAGCAACACCGGTACGAAGTCCTCGACGGCCAATGACACCGGATAGTCGACCGCGGTCATACTCTGTCCTTTCGGGCCGTTCTCATGCTCGGCGGGGCGGTGTTCACCGGGATGCGACCCGCACGGCGGTGTCGGTACGGGGTCCGATGTGGGTGACGTACGCGGCGGCCGCGGCGTTGCCGAGGTGTGCGTGGAACCACATGGCGGTCCACCGGGCGGCCGCCGCGATGGTGTCCGCACGGGGCGCGGACCCGCGCCGCGGGTCCGGTGCGGCTCCGGGGGGATTGTCCCGATCGGTCAGGCCGAAGTGATTCGCGCCGAGCAGTTCCACGAGTTGGGCTGCCGGAGCGCCGGTCAGGCTGGCGAAGCTGTCTCGGGCCTCGGCGAGTTCGCTGACACCGTCCTCGGTGCCGTTGATGTACAGCACCGGGATACCGTGCACGTCCACCGCGTCGACGGTCGATCCGATGGTGGTGTTGGTCCCGTGGCCCACAACGGCTTTCAGCTGTGCCGGACGCCGGTAGGACACTCCGAAGCAGAACGGTGGTTGGCAGCGGTCGGCCGCCGCGTACACGGCCGCGGCCCCACCGTAGGAGTGTCCGGCCAGCAGCAGCGTTTCGGGATCGACGACCGCGCCGACCGCCGAGGCCGGATCGGCGGCCCGCGCCCGCGCCCACGCCACCACCTCGGTGACCGAATGTTCGCTCGGCAGACTGTATCCCGGTAGCGGATAGCGTTCCGGAATCACCACCACGAAGCCGTAACCGGCCAACGCCGTGGCGAATCGGGAGTAGTACTCGCCGCGCACATTGGCGCCGGGCAGCATCAGGGCGATCGGCAGCCGATGCTCGGTTCGGGACGGATACCACACGGTGGCGGTGTCGCCGCCGACTCGGGTCGGTTCCCGCGTGACGCCGTCCGCGGTCGGAGCATCGGCGCGCGCGGGCGCGGCGGTCAGCAGGAGCAGGGACAGGACGGCCGTCAGCCAGATGCGCATATCAGTCTGTTTCTTTCAGGGAAACGCTGTTTCATTTTTTGGGGAGCATACTCCGAAGCAACGCTCCACAGAAGGCGATATCCGGGTCCGCGGGCCGCGAGCGATGGATGCGGGTGCTGCGCCGTGCGGACAGCTGTGCGTGCGCCGGGGGCGACGTATCGACCGGTGGATCGGTATCATCGGTTCCGGCAATTCCGAAGCAACTGTTCGAGCTCGCGATGACGTGAGGCGCTCGATGACCGCTAGCCGTTCCACTTTCCGGGCCTTCGGGCAAGACCGAGTCGACTATCGCGGCTTGGTCAGGGCGTTCGAATCCCATGCGGCTTTGCGGCGGTTCCAGATCCTGCTGGGTTCCGGTGGCATCGTGATGCTGGTGATCGCCCTGGCGGCAATGGTGGCGCAACACGAGCAGGCCGGGCGGGCCGGAATTCTCCAGGGCGTCCTGGAAGCGGTGGTGGCGGGGGTGTGGACCTGCCGGTGGTGGTTCCTGTCGTGGCCGAGTGAACGCGAGTCGCTGGCCTGGATCTTGTTCTTCGACGCCGACGCGATCGCCAACAGTGCGGTGGTGCACGATCCGGTGATCGGGGTGCTGGGGCTCGTGCTGCTGGTGGCGATGGGCGCGTATGTGACCGTGTTCCACAGTCCGCGGGTGCTGGCCGTGCACATCGGTTTGTCGCTGCTGGCCAGCGTCATCCTGGCGGTCCGGATGTTCGCCGCGGCGGTGGGGATCTCCCTGGTACTGGTCATGTTCGTGGTGATCGGCGTGATGTTGCCGTTCGTGCAGTTCAGCCATTGGCTGCTGCGGATGGACGCGCTCTCCGACCCGCTGACGCGGCTGTTGAATCGCCGTGGCCTGGATTGCTTTCTGCCCGCTTACCTCGATCGTGGTCACCAGCGCGACGTCTACGTCGCCACCATCGATCTGGATCGGTTCAAGGCGGTCAACGACGCCTTCGGACATCACGTCGGCGACGACGTGCTGGTGCGGACGGCCGAGTGTCTGCGCCGTGCGGCCGATCCGGAGGCCCTCATCGCCCGGACCGGGGGCGAGGAATTCGTGGTCGTCGGGTACCTGCGCGAATCCGCGATGGCCGTCGGCGAGCGGCTCCGCGCCGCCGTCGGAACAATTCCGTGTCCGCCGACCTCCATCACCGCCAGTGTCGGAGTGGCGGTCCTGGACCGTACGGACCCCGACACCCACGATGGCGCGGACGTGTACCGAAGTCTGCTGCGCCGCTCCGACTCCGCGATGTACCGCGCCAAACACATCGGCGGTAATTCCGTGGTGACCGCGGACGAACGGCGGCCGACCCGGCAGCAACCCGGCCCGGCGGCTCGCTGCCGTAAGGGCGTGCCCACCTGATGGTGAGACGCACCTTCGCCCCCCCCGGGGGGTGGGCGGTACCCGCGAATCGATACGGCGAGCACCGGGAACGCGTAGTACAGGACGCCCCAGCTGGTGATCTCGGTCAGGCACAGGACGGCCAGGACGCGGCGCAGCCCGGCGCGGGTGAGGTCGCCCGCCCGGGGCGCGGTGTCGGTGTCGGGTGTAGCCGTCGCCCGATCACCACGCCCCGGGGAGCCGTGCGATGTCGAGGTCATGGATCAGGACGCGGCGCTCGATCCCAGGGTGATCAACTGTGCGGCGGGGGACCCGCAGCAGCCGCCGGTCTCTGGTTCGTCGGCGACGCCCGCACCGCCGCAGACGCCCGTCTCGGGCAGGGTGAGCTCGACGCGGGCGGCCGACTCGTGGTCTCCGGCGAGTTCGGCGGCGATGCTGCGGACCTGCTCGTATCCGGTGAGGGCCAAGAAGGTCGGGGCGCGGCCGTAGCTCTTCATACCCGCCAGGTAGAACCCGGGCTCCGGGTGCGACAGTTCGGCCGCACCGTGCGGGTACACCGTGCCGCAGGAATGCACGTTCGGGTCGATGAGGGGTGCGAGTCGCACCGGAGCCTGGAGCACCGGGTCCAGTCCGAGGCGGATCTCCGACAGCCACGACAGTTCCGGTCGGAATCCTGTCAAGGTCACCACCCGGTCGACCGCGTCGATGCGGGTGCCGGACTCGGCCGTGAGTGCGATCTGCTCGCCGTCGGATTCCACTGCCGCCGTGCGGAATCCGGTGACGAGTCGGAGCAGTCCGGCGTCGACGGCGGCCTTGGCGCGCAGGCCGAGCGCCCCGCGGGCGGGCAGTTGATCGGCCGCGCCGCCGCCGAAGGTGTCCCCGACCTCGCCGCGGCGCAACACCCAGGTCAGGCGGGTGCCGGGGGCTTCCTTCGCGAGTTCCGACAGTGCCACGATCGCGGTGAGCGCCGAATGGCCGCTGCCCGCGATGACGGTGTGCGCACCGGCGTGGCGGGCGCGTTCACGGGGATCGTTCAGATCGGGCACGCGATAGGAGATCGCTTCGGCCGCAGCCGCTTCCCCGAGGGCGGGCATGCCGTCGCCGCCCAGCGGATTCGGTGCGGTCCAGGTGCCCGAGGCGTCGATGACCGCACGCGCGGTGACCCGCTCCTGCCCGCCGTCGGCGGTGCGGAGACGCACGACCAGCGGTTCGGTGTCGCGTCCCGCGTCCACCACCCGGTCGCGTCCGCGCCGCGTCACCCCGACCACCTCGACGCCGAGTCGAACCACCGTGTCGCCCAGGGCATCCACCAGCGGAACGAGGTAGTCGCGTGCCCAATCCTGTCCGGTCGGGTACGCATCCGGATCCGGCGCGGTCCAGTCGGTGGTTTCCAGCAGCCGCCGCGCCGCGGGGGCGATCAACTCGCCCCATCGGGAGAAGAGTCGCACATGATTCCACTCCGAGACCGCCGCGCCCGCGCTCCGGCCACGCTCGAACACCAGCGGGTGTAGTCCGCGTTCCCGCAGTTCGGCCGCCGCCGCCAGGCCGATCGGCCCCGCTCCCACCACGACCACTGGCAACTCGTTCATTGGGGTTCCTTTCATCGATGGCTATCGATTCAGCTCCTCGAACTCTATCGACCGCTGTCGATTAAGGCAACCATTGATGTGCATCGATATAGTGGAGGCATGACGTCGCTGGATATGCCGGTCGTGCGGACCGAATACCGCGTGGACACGCTGCCGGTCGCCGACGCGACCACCTACGCGAGCTGGTTCGCCTGCCTGGCCGATCCGACGCGGGTGCGTCTGCTGCATCACGTCGCCGGTCGACCGGCCGGGATCACGGTGGGGGAGATCGCCGAGGCCCTCGGCATCGGCCAGCCGACCGTCTCCCACCACGTCCGCAAACTCGCCGATGTGGGCTTCGTGCTGGTGCACAAGGAACGCACCAGCACCGTGGTCACCGTCAACCCCGCCTGCTGTACCGGTCTGCCGCACGCCGCCGACGCCGTCATGGGTGTGCTGCCGGCGCAACCGTGCTGCCCCCAGGACATCCCCGACGATGTCACCGTCCGCGCCATGACCGATGCCGACTGGGATGCCGTGCTCCGCATCTACGGTGAGGGGATCGCCACGCGCAACGCCACCTTCGACACCGAGGTGCCGGAGCGCGCGGACCTCGATGCCACCTGGCTGCCCGGGCATCGCTGGGTCGCCGAGATCGACGGCGCGGTCGTGGGCTGGGCGGCGCTGGCCCCCGTCTCCCGCCGTGACTGCTACCGAGGCGTCGCCGAGACCTCGGTCTACGTGGCCGCGGGCATGCGGGGTCGCGGTGTCGGCAAGGCGCTGCTGCGCACCCAGGTGTGCACCGCCGACGAGGCGGGCCTGTGGACGCTACAGAACTCGATCTTCCCCGAGAACCGCGCGAGTATCGCCCTGCATCACGCCGCGGGCTTCCGCACCATCGGCGTGCGCGAGCGCATCGCCCGCCTCGACGGCGAATGGCGCGACACCGTCCTGCTCGAACGCCGCGGTCCGGTCGCCTGATCATCGCCGCGCCGACCGGATCACCCGCGATATCGGCCTACGGTGCCCCGGTGCCGGTTCGCACGGCCCGGTCGAGCCGATCGGTCAGCCGGGTTCGAGTCGCGGGCCAGTCTTCGGCGATGATCGAGAACAGCACGCTGTCGCGAACGGTGCCGTCGGCGCGACGGAAGTTGCGGCGCAGCACCCCCTCGTAGCGAGCGCCGAGACGCGCGATGGCCTGTTGTGAACGATGGTTGCGCACATCGGTTTTCAGCTGCACCCGCCCCACGCGCAACCGGTAGAACGCGAATTCGAGGAGCAGCAGCTTGGTTTCGGGATTGACGCTCGTCGCCCATACCGCCGGGTCGTACAGCGTGAACCCGATCTCCAGCGCCGCATCACGCGCGGACACCGCGAGATACGCGGTGATCCCCACCACCGTGTCGGCGTCCACGTCGCCGATCCGCCGCCGAGTCCGCACGGTCCACAGCTGCCAATCCGGCTGCCGGCCGGTGACTTCCAAGTGCTCGCGAAATCGCAGCGGATCCGACGGCCGCCACGGCACGTGCGCCCACACCCGGTCGTGGTCGAGCGCCGCGAACAGCGCCGCCGCGTCCGCGGTCGGGTCGAGCGGTGTCAGCCGCACCGTCGCACCGACCAACTCCGTCGTCGCGGGCACCGGCCAGATCATCTCCGGCCACGGCTCGTCGGCCGGACGGGGATCCGGAACGGGTGTGAACCGGTGCGGTTCGTCGATGCTCTCGCTCACGGCAGCACACTAGTGGGGTCGTGCCGCCGCGAGGAATCGAATTCTCGTGGGGCGGACGGTTCAGTCGTGCTCGTGGGCGATCGGGCGGTCCGGGATCGACGGCATTCGACGATGTAGACGCCTCCGGAGCGGCCGATGTGAACGCCGACCGGTTCGAGTCGATCGGTCGGGTAGTACGCGTCCGCCCGGATCGCGGGTGCCTTCCGCTCCGCCAGCGGCAGCCAGGTGCGCCAGCTCTCGCCGTCGTATTCCGAACTCGGCACGGTGAGCAGATGCTCCATGCGCTGCCCGCAGGATGCGCAGTCGGGCCACACCGGATCGGTGGACCAGCCCGGATACCCGCGGAGCGTGATGCCCGGGGCGGTGGACAGGTGGTACTCACTCCCAGCCGGTGTCCGCTGTCGGGCCGGTCGAGCACCGCGTCCGGCACGCTGGCGCGGAAGGATTCCCACACACCCGAGCTGAGGCAGCGTCCGAAGGATTGCCCGTCGGCAGCTGTAATCCGGCCCGTCCGTGGCGGTGTCGTACACTCGGCGTCGTGAGTCTCCGATCCGGTTCGCGTCGACGGGTGGCATCGACGTGCCGTCCCGCGCTGGTCGGAGTCGTGGTGGCGGTTGTTCTCGGCCTGGTTGTCAGCCTGGTCGCGGCATGTGCGTCCGCTGATCGGTCGCCGACTGCCCAGCGGGTGCCGGAGGTGGCGGCGGTGTCCGCCGGAGCGGCGGCGGAGGCGACCGGAGTGGTGGCCGTCGCGGTGAACGCGGACAAGGCGCCGGGTTGCCGGAAGATGCCTGAACAGCCCCCGACGCCGGTGCGGGACGCCGCGTCGCATCGGGAGGACATCCGGATACCGCTCGCGATCCGGGACACGCCGGACCCGGCCGTGGCCGGACGCTCACCTTCGGTGCGGCCGGTGCCGATCGAGACGACGGGTCCGCCGATATCACCACTGGATCTGACTACCGTCCTGCGGATTTAGACGACGCCCGGACAGCACCGACTCGCCGTGGGCGGGTGGGCTGTATTCGGCATGTCCTCGAGTCGTAGGTCGCGCGTCCACGCCGGACGCGCGTAGTCAGGAGTCTCCTATGTCCAATCGTTCCCAGCGCCGTGCCCGGAACACCTCGGCCGCACGGCCATCCGCTCGACCGGCCATTGCCAAGATCGGGGCGGGTCTCGCGGTGTTCGCCGCGGTCGCCTTGCTCGTGATCGCGATCTCGCAGATCGCCCACAAGCGCACCGAGGAATCCGCACGGGCGGATTCGGCGGCCACGTCCACGGCGGACGACGAGATCATTCGGCAGCTGGCCGCCCTGGCGCGCCGAGACGCCGCCGACCCCATGGCACGCGGTGCGGTGGACGCACCGGTGGTGATGATCGAGTACTCCGATTTCCAATGCCCGTACTGCCAACAGTTCGCCCAGCACACCGAACCGGAACTGGTGCGGCGGTATCTCGACAGCGGGCAGCTGCGCATCGAGTGGCGGAGTATGGCGTTCTTCGGGCCGGAATCCGAGGTGGCGGCGCGGGCCGCCTGGGCGGCGGGGCAGCAGGGCCGCTTCTGGGAGATGCACGATCTGCTGTTCGCCCATTCGCCGGAGAAGAAGAACACCGGTGCGTACACCGATGACACCGTGACCGAGTGGGCGCTGCGCGCCGGGGTCGCCGATATCGCCAAGTTCCGGGCGGACCTGAATTCCGATGCGGCGCGCGACGCCGTGAACGCCGATATGAGCGAGGCGATCGGGATCGGAGTCGGCTCCACGCCGGCCTTCCTGATCAATGGGCGGCCGATCCTGGGCGCGCGGCCGGTCGAGCAGATGATCGCGGTGATCGAAGCCGGGCTGCACGACCGCGAGGGCGTCCGGTGACCTCCGGAATCGGTTATGCCGCAGCGTTTCTGGGTGGAGTGCTGGCTTTGCTGAGCCCGTGCAGCGCACTGCTGCTGCCGAGCTTCTTCGCGTACTCCTTCGGTGCCACCGGGAAATTGATGTCCCGCACCGGCATCTTCTACCTCGGCCTGTGCACCACCCTGGTACCGCTCGGTGCGGCCGGATCACTGCTCGGGGGCGTGCTGACCCGGCATCGCGAACTCGTGATCGCCATCGGCGGCTGGACCATCATCGCGCTCGGGGTGGTGCAGATGCTCGGTCGTGGTTTCGCTTTCGGCTTCGCCCAACGCGGAATGGCCAAGCACGGCGGATCCGAGAAGTCCGGTGCGGTCTATCTGCTCGGCATGGTCTACGGACTGTCCGGATTCTGCGTCGGTCCGATTCTCGGCTCGATTCTCACGGTGGCGGCCCTGAGTTCCTCCCCGGTGCACGGTGGCACTCTGCTCGCCGTCTACGCGCTGGGCATGGCCTTGCCGCTGTTCGTCCTGGCCCTGCTCTGGGATCGCTTCGACCTCGGTCGCCGCCGCTGGCTACGCGGCCGCCCGATCACGATCGGGCGTCTCCACCTGCACACCACATCGCTGCTCTCGGGCGTGTTCTTCATCGCCGTCGGCGCATTGTTCCTGCTCTCCGACGGCGGCTCGGTCATCGCCGGAAACGCCGACGCCAGTGTCGATCTCGAAGACCGGGTGCTGCGTCTCACCGCCGCCCTGTCCGACACCACGGTGCTGCTTCTGCTCGGCGCGGTCGCGCTGCTGCTGGTGGCGTGGCGATTGCTCCGCTCCGGTCGACGCGAGGGGGACAGCGTCGAGGTGTGAGGGTCCCCGGTGCCGTATCGGATGGCCGCACCGCTTGCCTTTATATTCCATCGCGGCTATATTGCCGACATGGCATATGCGTTCGAGGTGGTGGCCGAGCCCCGGCGTCGGGAGATACTCGACCTGCTGCGGGATCGTGACCGGCTGGTGGGGGAGCTGGTGGCGGAGTTGCGGCTGGCGCAGCCGACGGTCTCCAAACATCTGAAGGTGCTGCATCGGGCGGGGCTGGTCGAGGTGCGGCGGGATGCGCAGCGTCGGTGGTATCGGCTGCGGCCGCAGCCGCTCGCCGAGATCGACCTGTGGCTGGCCCCGTACCGCTCGCTATGGGAGACCAGTCTGGACGCCCTGGAGCGCCATCTCGACACCATGCCTGACGACGTGCCCGATGACGAGGAGGAATGACATGGATGACCTGGCCGAGCTGAATATTGTTCGCGACGAACCGATCCTGCGGTTCGAGCGCCGTCTGACACATCCACCGGAGAAGGTGTGGACGGCGATCACCGATCCGAAGGAGCTGGCCGCCTGGTTCCCGGCGGCGGTGGACTACACCGAGTTGCGGCCCGGCGTACCGATGCGATTCACCTTCCCGGGCGAGGCCGTGGTGGACGGCACCTGGGCGGGTGAAGTCCTCGAGGTCGACCGGCCCAAGGTGTTCATGTTCCGTTGGGGCCACGACGTGCTGCGCTTCGAGTTGGTGCCCGACGGCGCCGGGTGTCGGCTGGTCTTCACCCAAACCATCGGGGGCGGCGGGATCGGTCGCCTGGGCGCGGCCCGCTCCGCGGTCGGCTGGGAAGATTGCCTGGCCGAACTCGTAGCCGCACTGGACGGCGTGGGTTCGAGTTCGAACGGTGAGTTCCTGCCCCGGGTCGAGCGGTACATCGCCGCATTCGGCTTGGACACCGGCATTCTCGCCGAAGCGGGCGATGACCACGACATCCGGTTCGTCCGCGATGTGGTCTGGAAGCCCGCCGACGAGGTGTGGTCGGTGCTCGTCGAGGACGCCGCCGCGGCCGTCGGCGGGCAGCCGCCGGTGCGTGCGTACAACGAGCACATCCCGATCGGAACCGTCACCGCCGTCGAGCCGCCGCGCGTACTCGAGTACGGCTGGCTCCAGGACGGCGTGCCGGTCGGCCGCGTTCGCTGGACCGTCGTCACCGACCCGGAGTTCGGCACCCGCGTCGAACTGAGTCATACCCTGCCGCGCCACCTGATCGCGCTGGCTCCCGAATTCCTCGCCGCCTGGCACGTCCACCTCGACCTGTTCTTCGCCGCGGTCCACGGCGAGGTGCGCTGCGGCTGGCCCGCCGATCGCGTCGCGGTCTTGACCGAGCGGTACGCGTCGGTGGTGCCGTGAAGGCGGACGGTTGTGGCGAAGTGTGGGAATTCGCCTCGGCGGCAGCATTATTCGGGCTGAGTAAGCACGTGGGCCGGAGTGTGCGCGTCGATCGGCGGCCGCTGCCCGGTCGTCGGTGGGGCTGAGCGGAGCTGCGCGACGAAAAGTGAGCGCCCGTCTACAGGTGGTGCCGTCTCGAACTGGTCGAAAGTCCGATTCTGTCGACAAGGTGGCTGGTCGTTCCCCGGGCGCGCCGGCACCGGGGCCGCGGCGCGAAAGGGGAGTAGAAGGTGAGCGCTTTTTCACTTTAGGCTTCGATCATCGGCCGAAAGGACCGCAGCACCTGGGCGGAAAGGAGTCGACGATGACATCCCACGAGGCACTCCGGGCGGGACTCACCCTCTCGGGCAAACCCATGTCCTCCCCACTGCAGGACGTGCGCGCCGTGTCCCGGCGGCTGGTCGGACACTTCGTCGACAACGTGATCCCCTGCGGCACCCTGCCCGGCGACATCATCGCCGGGGATGTCACCACGATCACCAGGTTCTGCCTACGGCTGTCGGTCAGCATGCTGGATGGGCAGGACATCCCGGCGAAGACCGACCGGCTGGCCGCCGCGGCGGCGGGCTGGGCGCGCGAAGGCGTGCCGATCGACACGATCCTGCACGCCATCCACGAGGGATTCAAGGTCGGAATGGATCTGGTGCTGTCGAATGCGACGGCCAACGACTACGACAATCTCGTGGGCGGTGCGAAATTGGTGGTGGAGATGCTGGACACCATGAACGCGACGGTCGCCCGTGCCTACGTGCGCGAACATCGGGCGGCCGTCAGCGAACATCACACCGCCGTGCACACCCTGACCTCGGCCCTGCTGGCGGGCTGCCCGACCTCGACCATGGCCCGGGAGTGCGGGATCGCCATCGCGGAAGCGTATTTCGTACTGGCGCTGGATATTCCGATGCATCCGGACGAACGGCACCCGATGCTCGACGGTAAGGTCGTCGCCCGGCGCAAACTCCGGCGGCTACAGACCGAACTCGGCGCCCGCTGCGGTGAGGACGCACTCGCGCTGCTCAGCGTGGACGGCGGCACGATCCTGCTGCCGACGGTGGGCCGCCGCGACGAGCATCTCGACGAACTGCTCGAGCACCTGTCGGCCGCCGCGCGGGTGCCGGTGACCGCGGCCGTGGTCACCGCCGCCGTCGACGATGTGCCTGGTGCGGCCGATCGCGCCCACGAGGTGCTCGACATGGTGCAGCGGCTCCATTGCGTTCCGGGCCTGTACCGATTCACCGATATGGCACTGGAATATCAGCTGACGCGGCCGGGGCCGGGCCGCGAGGCCCTCGGCTCACTGCTGGATCCACTCGATTCGCATCCCGAACTGCTCGACACCCTGCTGAGCCATATCGCCAACAACCTCAATCGCCAGCGCACCGCCCGCGAGTTGCATATCCACACCAATACGGTGGACTATCGACTGCGCCGCATCGGGCAGCTGACCGGATTGGATCCGACGGTGACTTCGGGTCTGTGGCAGTTACGTTCGGCGATCATCGCCCGCTCTTTCACGGAGTGAATTCGATAGTCGTGTGACGGGCCGCCGGGGGCGGAAAGCGCACCTCCGCACTCGCATAGCCGAAGAGCCTGCGGCCCTGCGATATCGCATTGAGCGAGACGGTGGCGGTGCGGCGGCTACGGTCGCAGGCGACGACCCGCCCGCTGAACTCGATATCGACCGCGTCGGCCCGCGGCACCGCCAGATAGTGGACCTGGTTGGCGAATTCGGCGCGGTAGGTGGTCACGGCGGCGGGGTCGCCGGTCCACGAGGTGAGGTACCCGGCGGTGAGCGCCAGCACGAGGATGCCGGGTGCGACGACCACCGGCTGCCCGGCGGAGGCGGCACACTCCGGCATATCGACATCCCCGACGGCGCGCGCGTAGGTGGCCAGATCGCGGCGGGTCAGCGTGGTGCCGGCGGTGGGGAGATCGGTGTCGACGGTCAACCGGTCCAGGTCGACGCGGGTCCGCGGTCGCCGGAGGCGTCGCACGGGGGCGAGGGAGGGTTCCCGGTCCGATCCGGCTCGCGTACGCACCGACGAACGCGGACCTTCGGGCGGTGCGGTGCGGGCGAGCAGGGCGGTCGATCCGGTCTGAACCGGCATTCCGTGCTGGTCGGTGAGCACCCCGTTGATGGTGATCACGTCGAAGTCGTGGAATTGCCGGAACGACTCGAAATAGATGTCGCAGGTGAGTACGTCACCCGCGAGCAGGGGACGGCCGATCTCCAGCGTTTGATCCACGTGCACGATCCGGTCGAGCCGATATCCGGTGATCAGCGTCCGCAGGATCTCACGTCGGGCCTGCTGCCAGATCAGCGCCGCGAAGGGCGGCGGCGCCACCACGGCGTCGAAACCCAATCGCGCCGCCGCGGCCTCTCGCCAGTGCGCCGGGTGATACGCCTGAACGGCCCGGGCGAACTCCCGAATCCGAGTGCGCTCCACCCGGAACGGTTCCACGCAGCGGTAGTGATGCCCGACCAGCGCCCTGGCCTGCCCGGCCGCACTGGCCACGGTGTTCGACATGTTGTCTCCCTTCGAATCCGGCACGGCTACGGCAGCGGGCCGTAGTGCAGTAGAACGGGTAGGTCGCGCATGGTGACTCCAGAATCACGCGGTGGCCGTGTGGAACTACGGTCGGTCTGTCGATGATTCGGCCGGATGTCACGGCGATGGGTAATTCGACGCCATTCCTGGAGATCTCACCGAGAGACCGAAATCGGATTGGTGAGGTTTGTCAGAGTTCGTTCCGGTCGCGTCGAACGGAATCTTTTCCGGCCTAGCGTGAACGCGGTTTCGGCGCCCGGCATTTCGCCGCCGGTCGCGGAACCGGAATCACCAGCGGGCTACAGGAAGGCGCGAAATGAGACGAAGTACCCGCCGCAGGACGGTCATGGCGGCGGTCATGACCGGAGTCTCGATACTGGCCATCGGATTCGCCGGACCGACCGTGCACGCCGAACCGGAATCCGCCCCGACCGAACAGCAGTTGGCCGACATCATCGGTGCGGGGCTGAAAGATCCAGCCGCGCGGCCGATCGTCGACTCGGGCAGTGCGGGCTCCGGGTCGGCGTGCACCTCGGGCAGCGGCGCGGGGTCGGGCAACGGCTCCGGCGACTGCTACGGCGGTTCCGGATCGAGCTCCGGCTCGGCGGGCGGATACGCCTCCGATACCGTGGGTCACGGCCCGGCCATGACCTCCTGGGTCGCGGGCGTACGGCCCCGGCGGAACAAAAACGCAATAAACCCCCCCCCGCCCGCCCGCCCGCGCAGGAAACCCCCCCCCCCCCCCACCCCGCCCGCGCAGCCCCACCGCGGCGCCACGGCCCTCAGCTCCCAGCCGACCCCGCCCAGCAGC
>NZ_JASCXP010000148.1:0-15935 GCF_030010695.1 Nocardia sp. CC201C | reverse complement strand
CCGCATCCGGGAACTGCTCCAGTGCCCGGTCCGCGCGGGCGGATTCCGCGCTCGCGGGCAGTGACCGCGGGGCGCTGCCCGCCGTGTCGTTCTCGCCGATGCCCGCCATGAGCGCTCCGCCGACGGCGATGAGCAGTATCGGCAACAGCCATGACCGGCGTGCCGTGACCAGTGTCGAGTAGCGATCCCAGATACCCACTCGACCAAATATCTCAGATTCTTAATTATTAAGCAATCGAGAGAACTGGTGAGCGGTTTAGGCTGACTCCGTGAGTGAGAGCGATTCGACCGCCATCCCGCGCGGATCGGCCGCGGCGGAGGACCGTGCGGCGCTGGAGACGGAGATCGGTGCGGACCTGCGCGCCCTGACCGCCGTGTCCGAGCAGCTGGGCCATGCCTTCGCGCGATCGGAGAGCTTGCGCCCCAACGACTTCCGGGCGCTGTTGCACGTCGCCACCGCCGAATTCGCCGATCGCCCGCTCACCCCCGGCCAGCTCGGGAAGCTCATGGGCATGTCCTCACCCGCGGTCACCTACCTGGTGGAGCGGCTGAGTGAATCCGGCTATCTGCGCCGCGCCGACGACCCGAGTGACCGGCGCCGAGTGATCCTGCACCACGACGACTCCGGCCGCGCGGCCGCCGAGAACTTCTTCCTGCCGCTCGGCCAGCGCACCCGCGCGGCCATGGCCGAGTTCTCCGACGCCGACCTGCACGCCACCCACCGCGTGCTCACCGCCGTCATCCACGCTCTGCGTGCGCATTTCGACGCCGTGACCGATCCGGCGGCCCGGTGAACAGCGCCCGGACACCGGCAAGCGACCACCCGATCTTCAGGTCCGGCTGAAGTCAAGGCCCCGTCCGGGCTCAGGGGTGGGTCCGACGGCGGGCAGGATGGCCTGGTCGACGATATCGGCGAGGGTCCGCTCGCCGGGCAGCGCGCCGGTGTCGAACGCGATCTTGAGCACCAGCGCCTCACCGATATCGAGGACCACGGGGGTGAGCCGCGCCGGATCGATTCGCCCGATGCGCGCGTAGTGATGCAGGACCGTGCTGGTGAAGCGGCCGCCCGCGGGCTCGAAGACATCCGAGTAGACGGCCTCGGCCAGCTCCGGATAGCGGGCGCGGTCCAGCAGAATCGCCGCGACGGCGCGCGCCGTCGGCGTATCCATCCAGTCGACCAGCAGTTTCAGTGCCGCGATCAGATCGTGGCGGAGATCGTCGGTGGCCGAGACCGTCTCGTGCGGGAATGCGGAGCGGACGGCATCCAGCAATACCGCCTGCGGACTGTCCCAGCGCCGGTACAGCGAGGTTTTCGCGATGCCGGAGCGCTGGGCGATGCGTTCCATGGTGAGCCTGCCGAGGCCGACCTCGTCGAACTCCTCGATGACGGCGGTGCGAATCGCCGCCACCACCTCGGCGTCGCTGCGGCGGCCGCGCGTGCTCGGCATGGTTGTCGGTCCTTCGTCGGGTCAGGAGGTACGTCCCGATGCAGACTAGTCGGCGGTGGTGGCCAGGGTGACGACCGCGGTCGCGTACGGGCCGAGCTCCAGGACGTCACCCGGATTGTCGCGGACGGCGGCCGGGCCCGCGCCGGTCCCGGTGTCCACGACCGCCATCGACCGCGGCCGGTCGGGTGCGGTGCAGTGGACCGCGATCGGATCGGGGTACTTGTTCACCAGCAGGACCTTCCGCTCACCGGCCGCGGTCCGGAAGGCTCGCGCGTGCAGGCGGCCCTCCGGTGCCATGGGGTGTCCGATCGCGGTGTCGAACAGCTCGTCGCCCGGACCGAAATGCTCCAGCAGGAGCTGGAGCACCCGGTAGCGGGCGTTGGGTTCGCCGGTGTTCCAGTCCAGCAGTGACGTTCCCGCGATCATGCCCGGATAGTCCATGAACTCGGCCACGCCGACGATATCGATGCCCAGCTCGGTCAGCCGCGACCACAGGTATGCGATCACCGCACCGCCGAGTGCCCAATAGTCCTGGGGGATATCGGGTTCGGTGCTCATGACGTCCGGTGCGAAGGACCCGATCTCGTTGATGAAGGTCTTCGTGTGCGGAGACAGCTTGCGGCGTATGGAATCGATCAGCCGCACCTGGGTGATGAACCCCTCCGCCTGAGCGAAGAAGGTGCCGCGCCATTCCTCGAACGGCGGATTCCGTTCGGCGCTGGTGGGATCGAGGATATCCGGGGTGGCGTAGAAGTGATACGACACGGCGTCGACCGCAATGCCGGCCCGGTGGTTCGCGGGATCCAGGAAATGCCATAAGTACTCCGGATCCTGTGTCACCGGACTGAGTGACAGCCCGACGAACTTCATCTCGGGATCGAGTTCTCGCAGCCGCTCCACCACCGCGTCGTAGAGGCGGGTGTAGACCTGCGGTGACAACCGGTGACCGATATCGGGTTCGCAGAGCACCTCCCAGTAGGCGAATCGGTGTCGGCGCCCGGAGGTGTGGCGTACGCCGAACTGATCGGTGAATCCGCCTGCCAGATACCAGCGGCCGATGCGCTCGAAGTGGTCGGCGACCTCGGTGAGGGTGGGGTCGCGAAATTCGGTGCCCTGCTCGTAATCCCAGTGGATTGCCGCCGGATCATCCTGCAGCGCGACGGGTTGCGCGGTGTGGAACATCCAGGTGGGGATGGTCGCGAAGTTCGCCACCACGGGCCGTCCCGCGGTGGCCGACAGGCAGTCGTCCATGAACTGGTCGAGCTGCGCGAAGTCCCAGGAGGTGTGGCCGTCGACGGGCGGATACAGCTCGGGCACCGACAGTTTCGGCGAAGAGAACCAGGGCAGCAGCCGGACGTAATCGGCTTCCAGTGCGCGCAGTGCGGCGAAGGCCTTGTCGTGTAGGGGTTCACCGCGTCGCAGCGGCGGTGCGGTCCAGACGTGGGTGGTCAAGGTGGTGCATGAGGTGCCGCGGGTAGCGGTCCAGTCGATGGAGAGAGGGAGGGCAGCGGACATCGCCGGAATCCTTTCGGGGGGAACGTTCTCAGGATAGCTACAGTAACGTAGCTACGCAACTGTTTCTAAGAGTGGGTCCGCGTGAGGTGTGACGAAGGTGTGACGAAGGTGTGACGGTGCGTCCCGCAGGGGCGACCAGGCCATGCGGACCAGGTTGAATCGAGACAGCGACGGCGAACACGGAACTCGGAGGATGAAACATGGTGTCGGTACGCAGGCTCACTCGATCCCCCATCACCTGGGCGGTGGCGGCGGTCTTGGTGGTCGCGCTCGGTATCGGGCTGGCGTTGTTCCAGCCCTGGCGGCTGTTCACCAACACCACGGTCGAGGAGGCGGCGCCCACGGTGAACGCCCCGGTCACCCCTGGTGCGACGCCCGCGCGGCCGCGCACGCTCTACACCGGCGAGTTCATCTCGCACGAGCACGCCACCAGCGGCACGCTGCGGGTACTCGACCTCGGCAACGGTCAGCGCGTGCTGCGGCTGGAGGACCTCGATACCTCGGACGGGCCCGCGCTGTTCGTGTGGCTCAGTGACGCCCCGGTGCTGCCCGGGCGTGACGGGTGGGGTGTCTTCGACGACGGTGCGTTCGTGAGTCTGGGAAATCTGAAGGGCAACAAGGGGAGTCAGAACTACGAGATTCCCGCCGACGTCGACCTGTCGACGCTGCGGAGCGTGTCGATCTGGTGCGACCGGTTCAATGTGTCCTTCGGCGCGGCGGAGTTGCGCACCGCCTAGGCCCGGAGCAGCGCCGTGCGGAAGCGGGCGCGGTAGGCCGAGGGGGTGACGCCCAGGTGGCGCAGGAAGGCGCGGCGCAGTGATTCCTCGCTGCCCAGGCCGCAGCGGTGGGCGGTGCGGGCGATGGATTCGCCCGATTCCAGCAGGGTCTGCGCCGCCTCCAGCCGGACCGCTTCCACGAAGGCGGCCGGGGTGGTGTCGAGATGTTCGCGGAACAGCCGGGTCAGGTGCCGGACGCTGAGGGCGGCGCGCGCGGCCATGGCGGGCAGGGAGTGGTCGGCGGCGGGATCGGCGAGGATGTCGTCGAGCAGGGCGCGCAGCGGATCGTGACGGGGGCGGGGCAGCCGCGCGGCCACCGAGAACTGGGATTGACCGCCCGGCCGCTGCAGGAAGACCACCAGGTCCCGTGCCACATCCCGGGCCAGCTCCGCGCCCTCGTCGGCCTCCACCAGTGCCAGCGCCAGATCGATGCCGGCGCTGACACCGGCCGAGGTGTACACCGTGTCGTCGCGCACATAGATGGCGTCCGGCTCCACCGTCACCCGCGGGTGCGCGCGAGCGAGCGTGGCGGCGTGCCGCCAGTGCGTGGTGGCGCGGCGGCCGTCGAGCACGCCCGCCTGCGCGAGGGCGAAGGCACCGGTGCACACCGACGCGATCCGGCGCGCGCCGGCGGCGAAATCCGGTATGGCGGAAACCAGTTCGGGCGGTGCGGGAGCCTGCGGCAACCGCGCGGAGCCCGGAACCAGCACCGTGTGCGCGCCCCGGACATCGGCGTAGGAGGTGTGCGCCGTGAGACTCGTCCCCGCCGAGGTGGTGACCGGACCGCCGTCCGGCGAACACAGCACGAGCTCGTATCCGCCGCCCAATTCCAGTGCGGTGCTGAAGACTTCCATCGGGGCGGTGGCGTCCAGCAGGCGGACGCCGTCGTACACCGCCACCGCGATCGTGCGACTCACCCCCGCGAGCTTAATGGCCGAATCCGAGGGGTTCGCGGCCGGATGGCCATGGTGGCGGACCGGGTGCGCGGGCGAAGCTCGATCCATGACCACGATCGCCGATATCGCCATCCCCGACAGCGCCCTGGCCCGCGCGGCCACCGAACTCGTCCGCGACACCGCCACGCCGCTCCTCTACGACCACTCCCGGCGGGTATTCCTGTTCGGCGCGCTCCAGGGCCGCCGCCGCGGCCTCGACTTCGACGCCGAACTGCTCTATGTCGGCGCGCTGTTCCACGATCTCGGCCTCACCGACCGCTACCGCACCGACGACCAGCGTTTCGAGATCGACGGCGCGGACGAGGCGCGCAAATTCCTGCACGCCCACGGGATCGCCGACCAGCGCGCCGATCTGGTGTGGACCGCCATCGCACTGCACACCACGCCGGAGATCCCGACCCGCATGGCGCCCGAGATCGCGCTGGTGACAGCGGGAGTCGAACTGGATGTGCTCGGCATCGGCTATCACGACATCAGCGCCGAGCAGCGGGCCGCGGTGGTGGCCGCGCATCCGCGGCCCGATTTCAAACGACGGATTCTGGCCGCCTTCACCGACGGCATCGCGCACCGCCCGGCGACGACCTTCGGCAATGTGAAAGCCGATGTGCTGGAGCGCTTCTCGCCGGGCTTCGCCCGAGCGAACTTCGTCGAGGTGATCGAGGGCTCGGACTGGCCGGAGTGATCAGGCGCTGCGCGGGGCGATCCAGAGCGCCTCGGCGACCGCGCACGGCTGTCCGTCCGGTGTCGAGAGCGCCACGCCGACAGTGTGTTTGCGACCGTCCCGGTGCAACGCCCAGGCGTAGGCGATGTATTCGGCACCGGCGAGCACGGGTTGCGTCCGGGTGGCCGTGAGGGCGGCGGTGACCGCACCCTGGCCCATGCCCTGGAACACCCAGGCCGCGATGCCGCCGGGGCAGTCGAGCGTGGACCACACGACCTCGGGCGGAAGTTCCCCGTGCTCGTCGGCCAGACCCGGATCGGGGGTCCAGGCGGCGGCCATGACCCGGCGGTCGGGGGTGGCCCACGGGAACAGCCGCAATCCGTGGCCGGGTTCGCACAGCACACCGCAGCCGTAGCAGTCGGTGACCTGGCGATCGGGAGAGGACAGCGCCGCTTCGGTGGCGCGCTTGGCCTCCGACCAGGAGGGCGCGTCCGGGGGAGCGAGGGTGAGCGCCGCGGGCGCGGCCTCGGCCAGCAGCAGGCCGCCGGCGTCGGTCAGCGCGGTGCGGTCGGGGTCGGCGGTGATGGTGACGGGCGCGCCGACCGGTACCGCCCGGCGGAAGTCGACCCGGACCGTATCGGCCCCGGCGTGCCGGGCCAGCATGCCCGCGACATAGCCGCCGAACGCCACCCGCGGATAGCCGTGGATATGTTCCGGAATGGTGAGGGTCTGCGGCTGGGCCATGCTCTCGATCAACTCTCCCGGCCCCGGCGGGCCGTCGAACGCTATCGACGATACCGACGGGCCGGTGGGGCGCGGAGTCAGGGCAGTGGTTGTGCGCCGCGCTGGGCCAGCATGATGGTCATGATGCCCGCCTCCTGGTTCTGGGCGGTCATCATCGCCCGCGCCGCCTCTTTCACCGGACCCGAGGTGAGCAGTTCGTCGGCGGCCTTCGCCATGGTGACGCCGCCGAGATGATGGCGCAGCATCAGTTGCAGGAACAGGGTTTCGGCGTCGGCCCCGCGGGCGGCGGCGAGGGCGTCGAGTTCGCCCCAGGTGGCCATACCGGGCATGAGTCCGTCGGAATTGGTGGCCGTGGTAGTGGGGACGGCCGAATGATGATGGGCGGCAGTGGTTTCGCCATCGTGCATCCAAGCCATCGGCTCGCGTCCGCCGGGGGAGACGCCGGCCAGCCGCAGCCAGCCCAGCATGGTGCCGATCTCCACCCGCTGAGTGTCGGAGATCTGCTGCGCCAGTTGCCGAATCACCGGGTCGGCGGCCGGATCCAGCCGCTGCACCATGAGCAGCGCCTGTTCGTGGTGGGCCAGCATATCCCGGGTGAACCCGATCTCGACCGGATCCAGGACCGGGGGTGCGGTCCGGTCGTCGGGAATCAGGGTGGGGCGCAACGCCATACCGATCGCCACCAGCAGCAGCGCCGCCGCCACGTAGGCGACGGTACGCAGCCGGTTCACGAGCCGACCACGGACTGCTGATCGGCGGGCGGGGTGTACACGCGCTCGTCGAGCTGCAACACCATGAATCCGTTGTCGTTGCAGCTGGTCCACAGCTGGCTGCCATGCCATTCCGGCGGCGCGAAGCACCAGTCGGTGGACAGGTCGCCGAAGGCCAGCATGCCCGAGCGCTGCGACAGCGCCTGCCCGAGATCGAACTGCCCCTCCAGGATGGCGCGCGCCGCCGACGGGAACTCCATGGCGGGCACGCCGATCAGCGAGGCCAGCGCGTGCGGGGAGTTCCACAGCTCCAGATTGCGCCCGGTGCGGGCGGGCGGATTGAAGTAGGCGATCTCGCGAATGGCGAACGGATCGCGCACATCGAAGACGCGGATGCCGGAGGACTCCCAGCCGCAGGCCAGTGCGGTGGGATTCGCGGGCCGGTCGGCGGCGCAGTAGTGGGCATCGTAGGAGAACACCGAACCGCCCATCGACGACGCGACCAGGGAATCCTGATGCTGCGGCAGGTTGATCTCCAGCTTGATCTTGGCGGCCACCGTCGGCGCGGTCTCGTCGGCGATGTCGATGAGTTTCACGCCGCCGGAACCGCCTTCGTCCACCGTGAACAGGTACGGGCGTCCGTCGTAGGTGACCGGCACGCTGTGCTGGGTCGCCCAGCCGTCGGTCCAGAACACCCGGCCCAGATGCGGCACCTGCGGATTCGGGTCGCGGCGCTGCACGGCGCTGATATCGAGCACGGTGAAACCGCCGAGCGCGGACAGGTACATGCGATCGCCGTCGGGACTGATGCCGAACCCGTGCGCTTCGATACCGGTCAGTCCCTGCCAGATGACATGCGGATTCGCGGGGTCGGTCAGGTCGATGGCGCTCACGAAGCCGGGCGCGATACCGGAGGCCCAGTAGGTGCGTCCGTCGGGGGAGAACCCGCCCTCGTGGGTGGTGATCGGCAGCGGCATGAGCAGATTCGTGCCCGGTCCCGGATTCAGCAGGCGCGGATGCGCGCAGTCGGAGATGTCGTAGACCGACAGGTACCCCGCACCCTCCCCGATGGGAACCCCGGTGCCCACCAACAGCTTCCGCTCCGCATTGACCTTGAGCGACTCCCACGTCCCGGCCAGCATGGCCGGTTCGGTGAGGGTGGCGGTCACCACCGGGTTGGTCGGATCGGAGACGTCGAGCACCTGCACGCCCTGTGACGGCCCGAGAATATTGCCGGGGAAGAACGACCCGGTGTACGAGCAGTGCTCGAAGGTGGCCGAGGTGATCCCCGCTCCCCGCCCGACGTACCCGCCGACGAAGGTCATATTGCACCGGTACCCCTGCGCGCTGCGTCCACTGCTGCGGTCGGTGGCTGGAACGTCGCCCTGCAATCCGGGCTCCGGCATGGCCCCCGGCCCGCAGTCGGCACGCGGCACGGCCGTGCGTCCCACATCGAGGAACTCCCGCACCGCGTTCTGAATATCGGATTGCAGATCCGCCGACGCACCCCCGATCGGCAGCACGGCCGCCGCCAGCAGCGCCGCCGCCACCACGACGACAGGCTTGGACCGACGCACATTCGCCCACCGCGACATTGCGGTCACCCCGACCTTCTCCCGGACATCAGTGTCAGTGATTCGGGGCACATGCGAGCGCGGACTGTGTCCCCGGATACGGTCATAAGTTAATGGACAATCTGACCGACCGGTAGGGTTCTCCCGCGAATTGGCGGCTCCGGTCAGCCCACCGCCGCTGCGCGAGATCGTATCCGAGGTGTCCCGGAGCTACCGCTCACGACATGACCGGGATCGTCGACTGGGCCGGAAGGTGCCGAGGTGGATGTGCCGATCCGCGTTCGTATCGACTGGGACCGGCTTATCCGGCTGTGACTACGCCGAAGAGGTCGACAGCAGGGTGTGGCAGCGGTCGAGCAACCGGGAGCGCAGCACCGCGGCACGATCGGCGATACCGGCTTGTGCGCGGACGTATTCGGAGCGGCCGGAAGGGGTTTCGATGGGGATCGGGGTGTAGCCGTAGGCGGTGAGGTCGTAGGGGCTGGCCTTCATGTCGAGTTCGCGGGCGGCGCAGGCCAGGGCGAAGCAGTCGAACAGGAGGTCGGAGTCGATGAGCGGGGTGAGTTTGAAGCCCCACTTGTAGAGGTCCATGTTGGCGTGCAGGCAGCCTGGTTGTTCGCGGGCGATCTGGTCGGCGCGGGTGAGGTGTTCGGCGTTGCGGGGGGCGGCGTCCGGGGTGAAGAAGCGGTAGGCGTCGAAGTGGGTGCAGCGCAGTTGCATGGATTCGACGACCGCGTCGGTGCCCGCGGTGCCGAGGCGCAGCGGGACCTGCTGGTGGCGGATGTCGTCGGTGCGGTACACCATGGCCCATTCGTGCAGGCCGAAGCAGGACAGTTGGGCGGGGCGAGCGGCGGTCGCCGCCAGCAGGTCCGCGACGAAGGCGATGGTGTCGCGGCGCTTGGCGAGAAAGTCGGGGGCCGCGGTCCACGCGGTGCCGTCACCGTCCGGTGCGGATAGCGGAATCGATTGGTAGCCACGGTAATCCGCGTACTCGGCGGCATCGGCGAGCGCCAGCCCGTAGCCCGGATGCCACCGCTTCAACTGCGCGGGCTTGTGCCCGTAATAGGTGAACAGGAAGTCGATCACCGGATGGGTGGAACCGGCCGCCCGCTGCCGCAGATACGGCCCGATCAGCGCGTCCACCCGGTCCCGGTGGGCGGCGGCGCGGTCGCGCCACTCGGTTCGCGGCAGGATCCGCGGCCCGAGCGCCCGTAGTTCACCGTCCCACATGCTCATTCCGCGAGCCGGTGGGTCGCGTCGCGGACGGTGCCCACGAATTCCTCCACCAGATCCTCCAGGGCCACGATGCCGACCGTGGTGCCGCGCCCGTCCACCACCCGGCCGAGGTGGGAGTTGGTGCGCCGCAACCGGGCCAGCGCCTCGAACAGGGTGGCCCCGCTGCTCACGCTGGGCAGCGGCCGGATATCGGTGCGCGGGATCGGGGTGTCGGGTCCGGCCTTGTCGTCGGCGACCAGGTCGAGCACATCCTTGACGTGCAGGTAGCCGACGAGGGAGCCGTCGGTGGCGCGCACCGGGTAGCGGGAGTAGCCGGTCTCGGCCACCGCGGATTCGATATCGCCGAGGGTGGTGCCGTCGCCGCGCAGCGGGGCGGACCGCACCTTGGCCAGCGGCACCATCACATCGGCGACCAGGCGGTCGCTGGAGCCGAGCGCCTGGGTGAGGCGGCGATGCTCCTCTTCGTCCAGCAGCCCCTCGGAATGGGATTCGCCGAACATCTCCGCCAACTCCACCGAGGAGACGGTGGCGTCGAGTTCGTCCTTCGGTTCGATGCGCAGCGCCCGCAGCGTGAGATTCGCCGCCAGGTTGTAGAGCGCGATGAGCGGACGCGCCAGCCGCAGCCACATCAGATGCACCGGAACCAGCAGCAGCGCCATCCGTTCCGGCCCCGCCAGGGCGATGTTCTTCGGGATCATCTCGCCGAGCAGGATGTGCAGCACCACCACGACGGTGAGCGCCACGGCGAAGGCGATCGGGTGCAGCAGCTGATCGGGAACGCCGATCAGGTGGAACGGCCGCTCCAGCAGATGCGCCACTGCGGGTTCACCCACCCGGCCCAGCAGGATGGAACAGATGGTGATGCCCAGTTGCGCCGCCGCCAGCATCATGGACAGATTCTGCGCCGCCTCGATCACCGTGGTGGCGCTGCGCTTGCCCTGTGCCGCAAGGGCTTCCAGCCGGTCGCGGCGGGCGGAGATGAGCGCGAACTCGGCCCCGACGAAGAACGCGTTGCCGAGCAGCAGGAAGACGGTGAGCAGGACCGCGAGCCAATCACCCATGGCGCTGCTCCCAGTTCGCGAGGCCCTCGGCGTCGACCGGGCGCAGCAGCACGCGGTCGATGCGATGGCCGTCCATCCGCTCCACCTTGGCGATCCAGCCGCCGCGGGTGTGTGGTTCGAAGGCATTGTCGGAGTGGGGGAGCAGCACCTCGTCCCCGGCCGCCGGTATCCGGCCCAGCTGGGTCAGCACCAGCCCGCCCAGGGTCTCGTACTCGCCCTCGGGCGCGTGGTATCCGGAGGTGGCCGAGACCTCGTCGATGCGCAGCAGGCCCGAACAGTTCCAGCCCGCGGCGGTGCGGCGCACGTCGAGTTCCTCCTCGTCGTGCTCGTCGCGCACATCGCCGAGGATCTCCTCGATGAGGTCCTCCATGGTGACGATGCCCGCGGTGCCGCCGTACTCGTCGACCACCAGGGTCACCTGCATACCGTCGGCGCGCACGCGTTCGAGCACCTCGTCGCCGTCGAGGGAGGCGGGCACGATCGGCACCGGCTGCGCGATGGTCTTCAGCCGGATGCTGCGCCGGGCCCGCACCGGGTGCAGGAACGCCTGTTTGATGTGCACGATGCCGAGCGTGTTGTCCAGATCGCCGTCGATGACGGGGAACCGCGAATAGCCGGTGCGGCCCGCGGCGGCGATGAGGTCGGCGATGGTGTCGTCCTGGTCCAGGGTTTCGATCTTCACGCGCGGGGTCATGAGCTCCTCGGCGGAACGTTCACCGAAGCGCAGCGACCGGTCCACCACCTGCGCGGTGCGCTGGTCGATCGCGCCGTGCAGGGCCGACGTGCGCACCAGCGACCCCAGTTCCTGCGGTGAGCGTGCCGACCGCAGCTCCTCGGCCGGTTCGATGCCCATCCGGCGCACCGCCCAGTTCGCGGTGCCGTTCAGGAAGTTGATCATCCACCGGAAGACGGCCGAGAACGCCACCATGGGCCCGGCGGTGAAGCGCGCGGTTTCCAACGGTGCGGCGATGGCGATGTTCTTGGGCACCAGCTCGCCGTAGATCATGGACAGCGAGGTGGCCAGAATCAGCGCCAGCGCCAGCGAAATGCCGTGCGAGATACCCGAACTCAGGCCGATGGCGGTGAACAGCGGTTCCAGCAGCCGCGCCAGCACCGGCTCGGCGATATAGCCGGTGATCAGCGTGGTGATGGTGATGCCCAGCTGTGCGCCGGAGAGCTGGAACGACAGGGTGCGATGCGCCTGGCGCACCTGCCGGGCCGGGCGGTCGCCCTCGCGGGCGTGCGCCTCCACGGTGGAGCGTTCCAGGGCGGTGAGCGAGAACTCGGCGGCCACGAACAAGGCCGTCCCGGCGGTCAACGCCAGGAAACCGAGCAGAGCGAGCAAGGTGAACACGGTGGACACGGTCAGCACCACCGAGCAGTCGGTGCTGGGAGAGCGATGGCGCCGGGTTTGTCACCCGGCTCGGTAGACGAGCCCTCCTGAGCGGCGCCCTCGGACGCGGGTGACAACTGGTTCCTTTCGCAGATCGAATACGGGGTGCGGGGCCGGTGCGGATATGCGAGATCGCCGCCGCGGCGACCCCGGCTGCCCTCATGCTACCGGCAGCACAGGTCGGTGAGCGCGTCGGACGCGCGAGACCGGGCGGTCCCGGAGTTCGTCCCCGGTGGCCGCCCGGTGTGCGGCGTGTGAGTCGACAAGCGTCGCGGTGTCGGCGTGTCGTTTCGAGGCCGACAGCCGCCCACTCCGGGTCGCTGGGTCGCGCGGGTACCGGCGGTCCGCGCCGTCACCAGCCGGACGGCAGCGGGCGGCCCTCGGCGAAACCGGCCGCCGACTGCACGCCCAGAATGGCGCGCTCGTGGAACTCCGCCAGGTTGCTCGCGCCCGCGTAGGTGCAGGAGCTGCGCACACCGGAGGTGATGTGGTCGAGCAGGTCCTCCACGCCGGGACGCTCGGGATCCAGCCGCATGCGCGAGGAGGAGATGCCCTCCTCGAACAGCGCCTTGCGGGCGCGGTCGAAGGCGGAATCCGCGGCGGTGCGGGCGGCGACGGCGCGCTTGGACGCCATGCCGAAGCTCTCCTTGTAGCGGTTGCCGTCGCGGTCGATGCGCAGATCGCCGGGCGATTCGTAGGTGCCCGCGAACCAGGAGCCGACCATCACGTTGGCCGCGCCGACCGCGAGCGCCAGGGCCACGTCGCGCGGGTGGCGGACACCGCCGTCGGCCCACACGTGCTTGCCGAATTCCTTGGCGGCGGCGGCGCATTCGGCCACGGCCGACAGCTGCGGGCGGCCCACGCCGGTCATCATGCGGGTGGTGCACATGGCGCCGGGGCCGACACCGACCTTGATGATGTCCGCGCCCGCCTCGATGAGGTCGCGGGTGCCCGCCGCGGAGACCACGTTGCCCGCCACGATCGGCACGCCCAGATCCAGTCCGGAGACCGACCGCAGCGCCTCCAGCATCTTGCCCTGGTGGCCGTGCGCGGTATCCATGACCAGCACGTCGGCGCCGGCGTCGACCAGGGCCTTGGCCTTGGCCGGGATATCGCCGTTGATGCCGACCGCGGCGGCGATGCGCAGCTTGCCGTGCGCGTCGACCGCGGGCTGGTAGATGCCGGTGCGGACGGCGCCGGTGCGGGTCATCACGCCCGCCAGGCTGCCGTCGCCGTTGACCAGCACGGCGATGGTCGAGTGGTTGTGCTCGAGCAGATCGAAGATGTCGCGCGGCGAGGTGGCGGCGTCGGCGGTGACGAAATCGGTGTCGGCGACGGTGCGCAGCCGCGCGAAGCGGTCCACGTCGGCGCAGGAGCCCTCGGTGACCACACCGACCGGCTTGCCGTCCTCGACCACCACGACCGCGCCGTGTGCGCGCTTGTGGATGAGGCCGAGCGCGTCGGACACCGAATGCTCCGGGCTCAGCACCACCGGCGTGTCGGCGGTGAGCGAGCGGCTCTTCACGAAGCCGATGGTCTCGGCGGCGGCCGGGATCGGCAGATCCTGCGGCAGCACCACCAGTCCGCCGCGGCGCGCCACGGTCTCGGCCATACGCTTGCCCGCGACGGCCGTCATATTGGCGACGACGACGGGAATGGTGGTGCCGGTCCCGTCGCTGGTGGACAGGTCGACATCGAATCGCGACGTCACATCCGTCCGGCTGGGGACGAGGAAGACATCGTCGTAGGTCAAGTCGTAGGGCGGGTTATGCCCGGGGAGGAACTGCACGGTTCTGTTCGCCTCATAGGTTTGACGTCGGGATTTGCGGTCGTGGCCATGCTACGGAGGCAGGTTTGGGGCACAAATCACTCTGGCGGTGCTTCAACCTGATGTCACACATGCAGCGGTCCAGTGTACCGGGTGATGGTCGTGTTTCCGGCTGTGCCATATGACACGTCGCGGATCGCCTCGGCGACGCGTGGGTCGCCCCGGCCGGTGTCGGAGCCCGGTGCGTGACGATTCGGGCGACCGCCGCCGTCGCAACACCCTGAGCGACCAGCCAACGCCTTGTTCGTCGTGCCGCCGTCGATGACGGCCGCGGTCTGTCCAGCGCGGCAAGGTCGTGGGCGCTCGCTCGAGCGCCGGCTGGGGCCCGGAGGGGTGGTCGAGTGGGGTGCTGCCGGGCGTGGCGACGACGCGCCCGGAACGGCGCGTCCGTCACCGCGGGTATGGCGCTCGCGACCGTGCCGTCAGCGGCTCCGGCGAGCGGATCCGGGCTTGCGCTTCTTGGTGTGGACGCGACTGCCCGAGCGCGAGGTGGGGCGGGGGCGGCGCGGCTCGCTGGGCGGAACCTGTTGGGGTGCGGTGGTTTCGGGCGCGGCCGGGTCCGGGACCGGGTGGCCGGACGGGCGGCGCGCGCCGATGAGTTCGGCCAGGCGGCGGTCGCCGGGGCGGGCGTCGATATCGGTGACGGACACGCCCGCCGCGGCCACGATCGCGGCCCACGGCTCCCGGTCGGCGGGGGTGACGATGGTGACCACGGTGCCGGTCGCGCCCGCGCGGGCGGTGCGGCCCGCGCGGTGCACGTAGTCCTTCGGGTCGGCCGGTGGATCGACGTGCACGACGAGATCGATGCCGTCCACGTGGATGCCGCGCGCCGCCACATCGGTGGCGACGAGCACGGGCGCGGTGCCGTCGGCGAAGGCGGCCAGGGTGCGCGTGCGCTGGTTCTGTGCCTTGCCGCCGTGCAGCGCGGCGGCCGCGACGCCCGCCTCGCGCAGGCGGCGGGCGAGTTTGTCGACGCCGTACTGGGTGCGCACGAACAGCAGGGTGCGACCCGCGCGGGCGGCGATCTCGGCGACAACCGCGTACTTGTCGCCGCGGCGCACCCGCACGGCGTAATGGCCGACCGCGCGGTCGTGTTCGGCGACCGCCTCGTCACCGGGACGGTCGGACGGAACCCGGCTGCCATCCGTCGCTCGCGGTGGTGGTCGGTCACGGTCGGCGGAACCGTGGGCCGCGCGGGGACCGGCGGTCGGAGAATCGGCTTCTTCGCCCGGGTGATTCGGTGTGTCGGACACATTCCCCGCGCGCTCCGCACGTCCGGTGCCCGGGAGGTCGTGCGAGTGACGGTCGCCGTGCCCGGTTCCCCCGGGCCGCCCGGAGACCGTGTGCCGCACGGGATCTCGCAGATAGCGCTCGACCAGTCCGTCCACGGCGTGGTCCAGGGTGGCGGAGAACAGCAGTTTCTGCGCGTCCTCGGGGATCCGGTTGAGTACGGCCGTCAGTTGCGGGAGGAAGCCGAGTTCGGTCATGTGGTCGGCTTCGTCCACGGTGATCGCGCGCACCTCGGACAGGTCCACCGCGCGGCGGCCGATCAGGTCGGTGAGGCGGCCGGGGGTGGCGATGAGCAGGTCGACGCCGCGGGCGAGGCGCTCCTCCTGGCGTTTGATCGGCAGCCCGCCGACGGCGGAGGCGAGGCGGATGCCCTGCGACAGGGCGGGTTCGTCCAGCGCGGCTTCGATCTGCTGCGCCAATTCCCTTGTGGGCGCGAGGATCACACCGCGTGGACGGCCGGGACGGGCGGGTGCCCCGGACAGCCGAACCAGCATCGGTACACCGAAGGCGAGCGTTTTGCCCGAACCCGTGGCGGCCCGGCCCAGCACATCGCGTCCCGCCAGCACATCCGGGATCACCACACCCTGGATGGGGAACGGCCGCTCGATCCCGTCGCGGCGCAGCGCGTGCACGAGCACCGGCGGCAGACCCAGATCGGCGAAGGTCAGCGGCCGGGAGACGACCGCGTAACGCACGATCTCCTCGGCCCGCGCGAAACCCGGATTCCGATCACGGGCGGCGGT
>NZ_JASCXP010000147.1:0-16002 GCF_030010695.1 Nocardia sp. CC201C | reverse complement strand
GCCGAGGCGGTGGGCTCCGGCGACGAGGCCGGCGACCACGCGGGCCGCTTGTTCGTAGCCGAGGCCCTCCGGGGGATGGATGTTGGAGACGCAGTTGCGGTCGGCGTCGGTGCGGCCCGGACGGGGGTGGTGGGTGAGGTAGATGCCGAGGCTGTCGGCTACCGAGAGGCCGGGGCGTTCACCGATGAGGACGATCAGGGTGCGGACGCCCTGGGCCGATGCGATGTGGTCGCCGAGGGCCACCCGGGCCTGGGTGGCGATGACCGGTGGGGCGAGCGAATAGTGTTCGGCGAGTTCGGAAGCCAGCGCGGCCAGTAGGGGAGCGCCGTGGTCCATGAGGGCGCGGGGAGACAGGCCGTCGGCGAGAACGAAGCCGATATCGGCACCGCTGTGCGGGACGGGGGTCAGGTCGTGCGGAAGGCGGCCCAGGTCGGGGCGGCGCAGGTACTCGGGTCGGTCGGCGGCGCGACTGCGCACTACCGCCGGGGTGCCGAGGCCGACCGCTTCGATGTGGGGCACCAGGGCCGCGGTGTCCATGGGCAGGTGGACCGCGTCGCGGGCCGCGGCATGGGCCGCCCGGAATTCCAGGACGCGGGCGGTCGGCAGCGCGTCACCCGCGCGGCCGAGACCGATGCGGGACTGAGTTGCCGAGCGCAAGGTGTTCCAGAAGTCCTGCGTCCCTTGTGCATTGCTCGCCGTTTGTGCGGTGCCCACCGTGCGCTCGGTTCCTACCGTGTGCTCGGTGTCTGCTGTGAGTTCGGTTCCTACCGCGTGCTTGGTGTTTGCTGTGCGTTCGGTGCCCACGGCGTGCTCGGTGCCCACGGCGTGCTCGGTGCTTGCCGTATGTTCGATGTTTGCCGTGTGTTCGATGCTCATAGCGCTCCCGTGAGGGCGCGCAGCGGGGAGGCGGTGATCTCCACCGGCAGCACCCGGCCGGAATCGTCGGCCATGCCGAGCCCCCGCAACCACGTCTCGAATTCCGGTGCGGCGCGCAACCCCAGCACTCGGCGGGCGTAGAGCGCGTCGTGGAAGCTGAGACTCTGATAGCCGAGCATGACGTCGTCGGCTCCCGGCACCGCGATGACGAAGGCCGCACCGGCCGCGCCGAGCAGGGTGAGCAGGGTGTCCATATCGTCCTGGTCGGCCTCGGCGTGGTTGGTGTAGCAGACGTCCACGCCCATGGGCAGGCCCAGCAGTTTCCCGCAGAAGTGGTCCTCGAGTCCGGCGCGGATGATCTGCTTGCCGTCGTAGAGGTATTCGGGTCCGATGAACCCGACCACGGTGTTCACCAGCAGCGGCCGCAGTTCCCGCGCCACCGCGTACGCCCGCGTCTCCAGGGTCTGCTGGTCCACCGGCTTCCCGCCGGTGCCGAGGTGCGCGCCCGCCGAGAGCGCCGACCCCTGCCCGGTCTCCAGGTACATGACATTGTCGCCGACCGTCCCGCGCCGCAGCGACCGTGCCGCCTCCTCGGCCTCCCGCAGCAGCGAGATGTTCACGCCGAACCCGGAATTCGCGCCCTCGGTGCCCGCGATGGACTGGAACACCAGATCCACCGGCACGCCCTGCTCGATCAATTCGATGGTCGTGGTGACATGGGACAGCACACACGACTGGGTGGGGATGGCGAACCGCTGCCGGATGTCGTCGAGCAGATACAGCAGTTCGGCGGTGGCGTGCGGCGAGTCGGTGGCCGGGTTGATGCCGATCACGGCGTCCCCGCAGCCGAGCAGCAGTCCGTCCAGCGTCGCGGCCGCGATACCGCGTGCGTCATCGGTGGGATGGTTGGGTTGCAGGCGGGTGCCCAGCCGCCCCGGCAGCCCGATGGTGGTGCGGAAGGCCGCCGTCACCTCGATGGCGCGGGCGACCGCGATGAGGTCCTGATTGCGCATGAGCTTGCTGACCGCCGCCACCATCTCCGGCGTGAGCCCGGGGGAGACCGCCGCCAGGCGCGCGGCGGCATCCGGGCGTGCGGCGGTCTCCAGCAGCCAGTCCCGCAGCCCGCCCACGGTGAGATGTGAGATCGCTTGGAAGGCAAGACGATCGTGGCTGTCGATGATCAGCCTGGTGACCTCGTCGGTCTCGTAGGGCACCAGCGGTTCGAGCAGGAACCGCTGCAACGGCACCTCGGCGAGTGCCCACTGCGCGGCGGCCCGCTCGGCATCGGATTCCGCCGCGCACCCGGCCAATTCGTCGCCGCCGCGGCGCGGTGTCGCCTTGGCCATCAGCTCGACCAGTCCGTCGAAGCTGTAGCCGACACCGCGAATTCGCTGGTGATAGCGCGTCACCGCAATTCCTCCTCGGCCTCGGCCAGGGCCGCGAACTCCTCATCGGGTGAGTTGGCGACCAGGTGATGGCGGCTGTAGAGCCCGAAGTAGGCCATGAAGCCCGCGAAAGCGACCAGGGTCCAGGCCGCCGCGGTGCGGTCGACCAGGAAGGTGGCGATCACCGCGGCACAGGCGACGACCAGGGCGAATCCGGTGGTCACCACGCCGCCCGGGGTGCGGTAGGGCCGCCGCATGCCGGGCTCGCGCACTCGCAGCACGATATGGCTGACCATCATGAGCACGTAGCTGACCGCCGCGCCGAAGACGGCCATGTTCAGCAGCATCGCTCCTTCGCCGGTCAGCGAGAGCCCGAAGCCGATCACGCCGGGCACGATGAGCGCGAGCATCGGCGCTTTGCGGGAGTTGGTGATCGACAGGCTGGTCGGCAGGTATCCGGCCCGGGACAGCGCGAAGGTCTGCCGGGAGTAGGCGTAGACGATGGAGAAGAAGCTGGCCACCAGTCCGGCCAAGCCGATGTAGTTGACCACCCGCGCCGTCGAGGAATCGCCCAGCGCCTCGACGAGCGGATTGCCCGAGGCCGACAGTGCGTCCGCCCCCTGGGCTCCGGTGGCCAGGAACAGCACCGACGCGCCGGTGACGATGAGCACCAGCATGCTGATGATGATGCCCTTGGGCACGTTCTTCTCCGGCTCACGCGCTTCCTCCGCGGCCAGCGGCACACCCTCCACCGCCAGGAAGAACCAGATGGCGAACGGCACCGCCGCCCAGATGCCGAAGTACCCGAAGGGCAGGAACGACGAACTGCCCACGGCGTCCGGATCGGCCGGAATATCGGTCAGATTGGCGGTGTCGAACAGGCCCCACGCCGACACCGCGAACACCAGCAGACCGACCAGCGCGATGGCGGTGATGACGAACATGGCCTTGAGCGCCTCACCCGCCCCGGTCAGATGAATGCCGATGAACAGTGCGTACACCGCCAGATACACCCACCACCCGTCGGTGATCCCGAACAGGTTCAGCGATTCCACGTACGCGCCGATGAACGTGGCGATGGCCGCGGGCGCGATGGCGTATTCGATGAGAATGGCGGTGCCGGTGGCGAATCCGCCCCACGGCCCGAGCGCCCGGCGGGCGAAGGTGTAGCCGCCGCCCGCCGCGGGCAGGGCCGAGGACAGTTCCGCCATACCGAGCACCATGGCCAGGTACATGCCCGCGATCACCACGGTCGCGATGAGCAATCCGCCGAATCCGCCCTGGGCCAGACCGTTGTTCCATCCGGCGTAGTCGCCGGATATCACATAGCTGACGCCGAGGCCCGCGAGCAGCACCCAGCCGGCGCTCCCGGATTTCAGGGAGCGCTTGGCGAGATAGGCGCTGTCCTCGAGATGAGTCTCCACATGCCGGTGATGGTGGGGCTCATTGGTGGGGATCGCCATCGCGACCTCCTTCATGCTGAACGAAATACGGTGATTTCTAGACTGTTCCGCGACCGGGAACGGGGCAGGCGTCGGCCGCCTCGGCGACCACCTGTGGTTGGGTGGGAGTGAGCGGGCGTTCGCCACGGTCCCAGCCCGCGCCGGTCACCGGCGCGGAATCGGCCAGGGCGGCCAGTTCGTTGGTATCGAAAACCCGTCCACGACTGAGGAATCGGAAGCCCTCCGGCGATTCGAGGCTGAAACCCGAACCGCGCCCGGGCACCACGTCGAGAACGAGTTGGGTGTGCTGCCAGGCGGCGAACTGCGGACCCGAGATCCACACGGCGGCGGTGTCTTCCGGCTCGGGCGTGGTGGTCGGCAGCTCGTCCACGCCGAGCCGCAGATCGAGCAGTCCGAGCAGCACATCGTGATCGCCGACCACGAATTCGCCCGCCGGATAGCACATCGGGGCCGAGCCGTCGCAGCACCCGCCGGACTGGTGCAGCATGAGCGGGCCGTGCCGCCCGCGGAGGCGACGGAGCAGATCCATCGCCGCCGCGGTGGCGCGCACCCGCGCGGGGCGCGCGGACATCAGAAGAAGCCCTGCGCCTTCGGCGCGTAGCTCACCAGCAGGTTCTTGGTCTGCTGGTAGTGCTCGAGCATCATGTGGTGGTTCTCGCGGCCGATACCGGACTGCTTGTAGCCGCCGAACGCCGCGTGCGCCGGGTACTGGTGGTAGGTGTTGGTCCACACCCGCCCGGCCTGGATGTCGCGACCGGCCCGGTAGGCCACGCCGCCGTCGCGGGACCACACGCCCGCGCCGAGCCCGTACAGGGTGTCGTTGGCGGTCTTGATGGCATCGTCGTAGTCCACGAACCGGGTCACCGAGACCACCGGACCGAAGATCTCCTCCTGGAAGATGCGCATGGCATTGTCGCCCGCGAACACGGTCGGCTGCACGTAGTAGCCGCCGGAGAGATCGCCGCCGAGGTCGGCGCGCTCGCCGCCGGTGAGCAGGGTCGCGCCCTCGCCCTTGCCGATCTCGATGTAGGACAGGATCTTCTCCAGCTGGTCGTTGCTGGCCTGTGCGCCGATCATGGTGTCGGTGTCGAGCGGATCGCCCTGGCGCACCGCCTTGGTGCGCACCACCGCGGCGGCCAGGAACTCGTCGTAGATATCGGACTGGATGAGCGCGCGCGACGGGCAGGTGCAGACCTCGCCCTGGTTCAGCGCGAACATGGTGAAGCCCTCCAGGGCCTTGTCCTGGAAGTCGTCGTTGGCGGCGAGCACGTCGGAGAAGAAGATGTTCGGGCTCTTGCCGCCGAGTTCGAGGGTGACCGGTATCAGGTTCTGCGAGGCGTACTGCATGATCAAGCGGCCGGTGGTGGTCTCACCGGTGAAGGCGATCTTCTTGATGCGCGGGCTCGATGCGAGGGGCTTGCCCGCCTCCACGCCGAAGCCGTTGACGATATTGACCACGCCGGGCGGCAGCAGATCGCCGATGACGCTGATCAGGAACATGATCGAGGCGGGGGTCTGCTCGGCGGGCTTGAGCACCACCGCATTGCCCGCGGCCAGGGCGGGGGCGAGCTTCCAGGTGGCCATGAGGATGGGGAAGTTCCACGGGATGATCTGACCGACCACGCCGAGCGGTTCGTGGAAGTGGTAGGCCACGGTGTCGGCGTCGATCTCCGACAGTGAACCCTCTTGGGCGCGAATGGCTCCGGCGAAGTACCGGAAGTGGTCGATGGCCAGCGGGATGTCGGCATTGAGGGTTTCCCGGATGGGTTTGCCGTTGTCCCAGCTCTCGGCGAGGGCGATGGCCTCGAGGTTCTCCTCGATCCGGTCGGCGATCTTGTTGAGCAGGACCGCGCGTTCGGCCGCGGAGGTCTTGCCCCAGGCGGGGGCGGCGGCGTGGGCGGCGTCGAGGGCGAGTTCGATGTCCTCGGCGGTGCCGCGGGCCACCTCGCAGAAGGTCTGGCCCGTCACGGGGGTGGGGTTCTCGAAGTACTGGCCCTTGACGGGGGCCACCCATTCGCCGCCGATCCAGTTGTCGTAGCGAGCCTGGAACGACATGGCGGCATCGGGGGTGCCGGGGCGGGCGAAGACGGTCATCGAATGCTCCTCGGTCGGCTGACAGTTCGTGCGTCAGGTGTGATTCGGAACACTAGGAGCGGTCATGTTGCATGACGGTTGCAAGTAACTGGTCAAATGCCCAGCTTCTGGTCGAGAACTCCCAACTGCGCCTTGACCTGCGTGTACATCGGCGACTGCCGGTCCAGCACGGCCAGGTAGGCGGTCCACGCCGCCACATCCTCGCGGCCGTCCGCCGACCCGGTCCAGCGGGCGAGCAGGCGGCGATCACCGGACCGCAGCAGGGCCGCGCGCAGCCGCTCCCGCAGCTCGACCCGCAACTCGTCGATGCCGGGAGCCAGCGAGCGCGGCAGGATCGGTCCGGGATAGGCGCGCAGCGCCGCCGCCGTCTCACCCCGGGCGAGTGCGGCGCGCACCTCGTCCACATCGGTGGTGAGGTCGATGAGCAGCCGATACGGCCGCGAGCCGAGGCCGCCCTCACCCAGCAGTTTGCGCACCCGTGACATTTCCGCGCGCACCGTCACCGGATCGAGTTCGGCCTCGTCGAGCAGGATGGCCAGATGGTCGGCGCTGAGTCCCTCCGGATGCTCGGCCAACAGCAGCAGGATCTCGGCGTGGCGCTGGCTCAGGCGGACGCGCTCGCCGCCGCGGGTCAGCGTCGGGCGGTGGGGGCCCAGCACCTCGAGCCGTGCGGCCGTGGCTGCCAGGGGTTTCCGCGACTCCAGCAACAGCAGCCGCAGTTCGGATTCGGCCGCCGCCACCGTCGCCCGCACCAGCGACAGCACCTCCGGCGCGGCCACCCGGGGTCCGCCGGTGATATCGATGGCCCCGATGATCGCGCCGCTGAGCGGATCGTGCACCGGGGCCGCCGAACAGCTCCACTCGTGCACCGCGCGATTGAAATGCTCCGCCCCGAAGATCTGCACATGATGGTCGAGGGCGAGCGCGGTACCCGGGGCATTGGTGCCCACCCGGTCCTCGCTCCAATCCGCGCCCTCCACGAAATTCATGGCCAGCGCGCGGTCCTTGACCCGGGAATCGCCCTCCACCCACAGCAGCCGCCCCTGGGCGTCGCTGACGGCCACCAGCAGACCGGATTCGGCGGCGTCCTCCACCAACAGTTTTCGCACCACGGGCTGGATGAGCGCGGTCGGATGATCGGCTCGGTACTGCCGCAGCTCGGACCCGTGCAGGTCCACCACATCGCCGAAGCCGTCCGGATCGACACCGCTGCTGCGGCTGCGCCGCCAGGAATCCAGCACCACCGAGCGCACCGATTCGCCCTCGGGGCGGATCACCGGCAGCGATTCGGCTCCCGCCAGGAACGAACTGTGCGCCGACGACATCCGTCGCGCCAACTGCCCGAGATCATCCCCCGGCCGGAACGCGACCCATGGATTCGCCTGCGCTGCTCTGTTCAATCGGTGTCCTTCGTGCTCTCCCACAAGCACTGTAACACCGGTCACACCCTGGTCAGGGCGGCATCGGCACCGACCCCGGGATCGGGTGGGCGAGGGTCTGCGTCCACCGCGCCACCGGTCGCATCCCGGCATCCCGGGCAGTGCCCGCCCGGTGACTCCACCCGGTGAGCGCGGCTCGTCCGGGCTCGCCGCCGCCCGGGTCCGTACCCTGGCGGTGTGGTTACCGCACCGGAAGCGACTCCGTCCACGCCGACTCGCTGGCGCGCCTGGCGCGTGGGCGTGGCGCGACGTCCTACGCTGAACCTCGCCTACCGGATCGTGGTGGGCGTGCTGGGTGTCGTGGTCCTGGCGGTGGGGATCCTGGCGATCCCGTACCCGGGTCCGGGCTGGCTGATCGTCTTCGCGGGGCTGGGTATCCTCGCCACCGAATTCGCTTGGGCGCACAGGGCTCTGCTCTGGACGCGGCGGCGGTATCAGTGGGCCATGGGGTGGTACGCCGCCCGCGGGCCGCTGCTGCGCGGACTGGCCGCGATCGCCACGGTGGCGCTGGTGCTGGCGACGCTGTGGCTGCTCGGCACCTTCGGGATGCTCGGCGGCGCGATCGGAGTCGAATGGGAATTCTTGAACAGTCCGCTGTTCCGGTGAACGCGGCCATCGTCCCCGGTGGTGAACTGCTGCGCCGGGAGTGGTTGGCCGAGCGCATCGGCGACATGGGGATCTCCTGGGGCACCGCGGATTCCCGGGTGGCCGGGACGCTGTGGTGGTGTATGGCGGCCTCGTCGCTGGTCACGCCCATCGTCGTCGCCTACGCCGACGGCCGTCCCGCCATGAATCCGGCGCTGGACCGGATCGCCTGCGAGATCCGCCCCGACGGCGGCGTGGAACGGGTGCTGTCCATCCCGACGGTGAGCGAGGACCACACCGCGACCGGGGCTGGTGACCGCTGCCGGTGCGCCACGGCGTTCCCGGCCTCCCACGCCGTGCCCGGCAACGCTTCGCCCGATGCCGCGGATCGCGACATCGCCGACCTCGACACCACGGCGGCCGGTGGCACGGCACGCGATGGCGCGCCCGCAGAGCCGTGGTCCGCCACGCCCACCGGCCCGGCCCTGCGCAACACCCTCTCGCGGCTGATTCCGCTGGTCGCCGAGGTCTCGGGCGCGAGTCCGGCCGCTCTGTGGGCGATCGTCGCCGACGCCATCGGCAATCGCGCCCTGGACATCGGCGCGCACGAGGCCGGAGCCCGGCTGGCGCGCGAGGTCGCCGGACGGCTGCCGGTGCCGCGCTTCACCGATATCGGGCCGCGCACCTTCGTCCGCCGCATCTCCTGCTGCCTGGTCTTCGAGGTGCCCGGCTGCGAGATGTGCACCAGCTGCCCGAAACGCCCTGCGGCCCAACGGGAAGCGCTGCTGTCGGAACTGGCCGCGCGCGGCTGAGATACCGACTCCGGCGGACGGGACGCCCAGGTGAGTCGCTCGCAGCCACTCCGGCGAATCCGCGAGCTGACTACACCGGCGTAGTGCGGCTGGTCCGATACGTCCGGACGTATGCGCGATGGCTGTCGGACTGTCGCTGCACGGTGGGTGGGCCCGGGGCGTACTGCGATGTGCTGACCTCGGCCCGCCTCGGGCAGCGGGACCATTGCGGTGGTTACACCGCCATATCGCGGCCCGGCTCGCTGTATGCGGGACTGTTCAGGCATACACCCGAGGTCGCGACGCTCTGAAGGTCGCGGCGCTGTGGACGACGCCGAGTTCGGAAGGCGCAGCGCTCGGGAGATGGGAACAGGGCTTACCGGTGCCGCCGTGCTCGCGGTCGAAACAGCACAGATCACGCGCCCGGCCGGGTCCATCGGCGCGTGGCCGGGGTCGTCCCGATAGCATGGTCGCGCCGGAGGAAGTGTCTCGTGCGGGCGCACGGACGCGTCCGGTCGTGGTTGCCGGGGAATCCGTCCCGGGCGACCGAACACCGCGGGGGATACCCCGCACCGTACGGCGGGCAAACCACCCGCCTCGACAATGCCAAGGAGTGCGCAGCCGTGACCACCTCAGCCCCGAAGAACCCAGCGGCCCTCGTCCGGGTGCCCGCGGGGACTACCGCGGGCGCGGCGGTGCGGGAGGCGGAACTCCCGGGCAAGGGACCCAACGCCGTCATCGTCGTCCGCGACCCGGAGGGCAACCTCAAGGACCTGGCCTGGATTCCGGACACCGACGTCGAGGTGGAGGCGGTCACCGCCGACACCGAGGACGGCCGCAGCGTGATCCGGCATTCGGCCGCGCACGTGCTGGCCCAGGCGGTGCAGCAGGAGTTCCCCGAGGCCAAGCTGGGCATCGGTCCGCCCATCAAGGACGGCTTCTACTACGACTTCCAGGTGGACCGCCCCTTCACCCCGGAGGATCTGGCGAAGCTGGAATCCCGGATGAAGAAGATCATCAAAGGCGCGCAGCGGTTTTCGCGCCGGGTGGTCGAGGTGGAGGACGCCCGCGTCGAACTGGCCAAGGAGCCGTTCAAGCTGGAACTCATCTCCGACAAGTCCGGAATCGACGATCCGGAGGTCATGGAGGTCGGCGGCAGTGACCTCGAGCCGAACGAACTGACCATCTACGACAACCTGGATCCGCGCTCGGGTGAGAAGGTGTGGGGCGATCTGTGCCGCGGCCCGCACATCCCCACCACCAAGTACATTCCGGCCTTCAAACTGACCCGCAGCTCCGCCGCCTACTGGCGCGGCGACCAGAGCCGCGAGGATCTGCAGCGCATCTACGGCACCGCCTGGGAGTCGAGCGAGGCGCAGGACGAGTACCTGCGCCTGCTGGAGGAGGCCGAGAAGCGCGATCACCGCAAGCTGGGCCTGGAACTGGACCTGTTCTCCTTCCCCGACGAGCTGGGCTCGGGTCTGCCGGTGTTCCACCCCAAGGGCGGCATCGTCCGCAAGGAGCTCGAGGACTACTCGCGCCGCCGCCACATCGCGGCGGGTTACGAGTTCGTCAACACCCCGCACATCACCAAGGGGCACCTGTTCGAGGTCTCCGGCCACCTGGACTGGTACCGCGACGGCATGTTCCCGGCCATGCACCTGGACGCCGAACTCAATGAGGACGGCTCCGTCCGCAAGCCCGGCCAGGACTACTACGTCAAGCCGATGAACTGCCCGATGCACAACCTGATCTTCCGGTCGCGCGGCCGGTCGTACCGGGAACTGCCGCTGCGCATGTTCGAGTTCGGCTCGGTGTACCGCTACGAGAAGTCCGGCGTCATCCACGGCCTGACCCGGGTGCGCGGTATGACCCAGGACGACGCGCACATCTACTGCACCAAGGAGCAGATGCACGCGGAGCTGACCACCACGCTCCAGTTCGTGCTGTCGCTGCTGCGCGACTACGGCCTCGACGACTTCTACCTGGAGCTGTCCACCAAGGACCCCAAGAAGTTCGTCGGCTCCGACGAGCTGTGGGAGGAGGCCACCGAAACCCTGCGCAAGGTGGCCACCGACTCCGGCCTGGACCTGGTGCCGGATCCGGGCGGCGCGGCCTTCTACGGCCCCAAGATCTCCGTGCAGGCCAAGGACGCGCTGGGGCGCACCTGGCAGATGTCCACCATCCAGCTGGACTTCAATCTGCCCGAACGCTTCGAACTGGAGTACACCGGCAGCGACGGTGCCAAGCATCGCCCGGTCATGATCCACCGCGCGCTGTTCGGCTCCATCGAGCGCTTCTTCGGTGTGCTCACCGAGCACTACGCGGGCGCGTTCCCGGCCTGGCTGTCGCCGGTGCAGGTGGTGGGCATCCCGGTCGCGGAGAACTTCGCCGAACATCTCGACGGGGTGGTCGAGGAGCTGGCGGCGCAGGGCATTCGCGCCGAGGTGGACCGCGGTGACGACCGCATGCAGAAGAAGATCTTCAACCACACCGCGCAGAAGGTGCCGTTCATGCTGCTCGCGGGTGCGCGGGATGTGGAGGCGGGTGCGGTGAGCTTCCGCTTCCGCGACGGCACCCAGGTGAACGGCGTGCCGGTCGCCGACGCGATCGCCACCATCGTGGACTGGGTCCGGCGCCGCGAGAACACCTCTCCGACCGCGGAGGGGTTCGAAATCCGCAAGGGTGGGCAATGAGTGAACGTACGGCGTCCGACGGTCTCATGGATGAGGCTGCCGGACAGCAGGATTCGGCACCGCGCGAGGTGATCATGGATACCGGCGCGGGCGATCCGGACCGCCTGCAGCGGCTGTGGACCCCGTACCGGATGTCCTACATCACCGGTGCGGCCGCCGAGCGCGCGGAGCGGGAAGCCGACGCGCCCAAGAAGTCCGGGCACCCCTTCACCGATATCCCGGAGATGTCGGACGAGGACGGACTGGTCATCGCCCGCGGGCAGTGGGTGTACGCGGTGCTGAACCTCTACCCGTACAACCCCGGCCACATGATGGTGGTGCCGTACCGCCGGGTGGCGAATCTGGAGGACCTGACGCCCGAGGAGAGCCTCGAGCTGATGTCGTTCACCCAGCAGGCGATTCGCACCATGAAGAAGGTGTCGCGGCCCGAGGGTTTCAACGTGGGCCTGAATCTCGGTGGCGTGGCGGGTGGTTCGCTCGCCGACCACCTGCATCAGCACATCGTGCCGCGCTGGAGCGGCGACGCGAACTTCATCACCGTCGTCGGCGGAGTCAAGGTCATGCCGCAGCTGTTGCGGGAGACCCGCGCACTGCTGGCGGAGGCATGGAAGGCGGCATAGCGTGCTGAGCTTCTTCGGTCGCGATACGTTCGCCAAGGCGACCGCCCCGCTGGGCAAGGCGCTGGTGAGCACCGGACTCACGCCGGACGCGATGACGCTCATCGGCACCACCGCGTCGATCGCGGCCGCGGTCACCCTGTTCCCCACCGGACATCTGTTCTGGGGAACCATGGTGATCTGGCTGTTCGTCATGTTCGACATGCTCGACGGCGCGATGGCGCGCGCCCGCGGCGGCGGCACGAAATACGGTGCGGTACTGGACGCCACCTGTGACCGGGTGGCGGACGGGGCCATCTTCGGCGGCCTGGCGTGGTGGGCGGTCTACCACGAGAACAGTAGGCACCTGTTCGCCGCCACCCTGGTGGTGCTGGTGACCTCCCAGGTCATCTCGTACGCCAAGGCGCGCGCCGAAGCCAGCGGCCTGTCCGCCGACGGCGGTCTCATCGAGCGGCCGGATCGTCTGGTCATCGTGCTGGTCGGGGCCGGATTCACCGGTATCGGTGGGCATTACGGCATCGAATGGCTGAGTTACGCGGTGTACGCGGCCATGTACGCGCTGGCGGTGCTGAGCATCGTCACCGTCTTCCAGCGGGTGCTGGCGGTGCGCAATTCACCCGGTGCGCGCGAGGTCATCGCGCTCGCTGCCAAGTCCCCGGAGGAACCGCAGCGGTGACGGTCTCCAATTTCACCTCCGCGCTCAGCGACAAGGCGTACGCGGCGGGGTGGCGGCTGGTGCGTGCCCTGCCCGAGCGCACGGTGCGCCGCGCGTTCGACGCGGGAGCCGACGCGGCGGCGCGGCGGGCCAACCGGGCCGCGCGTGCCGGACAGCCGAATCAGTTGCGGCTCAACCTGGCTCGCGTGCTGGGGGTACGGCCGGAGCAGGTGCCCGATCAGCTCATCCACAAGAGCATGCGCTCCTACGCCCGCTACTGGCGCGAGGCGTTCCGGCTGCCGTCCATGGATCACGCGGCGCTGGGGTCACGCCTGTCGGTGCAGCAGGTCGAGAACCTGGAGGCCGCGCTCGCCCGGGGCAAGGGCGTGATCCTGGTGCTGCCGCATTCCGGGAACTGGGATATGGCGGGGGTGTGGCTGGTGCAGAACCACGGCCGCTTCGCCACCGTCGCCGAACGTCTGAAGCCGGAATCGTTGTTCGAGCGGTTCGTCGCCTACCGGGAGGGCCTCGGCTTCGAGGTCTTCCCGCTCACCGGCGGTGAGCAGCCGCCCTTCCCACAACTCGCGCAGCGGCTGCGCGCGGGCGGTGTCATCTGCCTGATGGGGGAGCGCGACCTCACCGGTAAGGGCGTGCCGGTCACGTTCTTCGGGGAGCGCACCTGGATGCCCGCGGGCGCGGCCAAGCTCGCGGTCGAAACCGGGGCGGCGCTGATCCCGGTGCACTGCTGGTTCACCGAGGACGCGGCGGGCAATGAGGGGTGGGGGTTCAAGACCGAACCGGCCCTCGACGTTTCGGGCGGCGTGGCGGCGGCAACCCAGGCATTGGCGGACCGCTTCGCGGCCGATATCGCCGCCCATCCCGCCGATTGGCACATGCTGCAACCGCTGTGGGAGAGCGATCTGTCGGAGGCCCGACTGGACCGTATCGCGGCGGCGCAGCGGGAACTCGGCTACACCCGAGACGAGACGTCGACGACGAGCGCCCCGACGGGCGCGGACATCGGCGCGCGAAGTGCCGGTGCCGCGGAGACCGTCGCGCGCGGTGCCGACGCAGGGGATGCCGTCGCGCGCGGTGCCGGCGCAGGGGCTACCGGCGCGGCCGATGTCGGCGCAGCGGGTGCCGACCCTGCCGATGTCGCGACGACCGTCGACGGCGCGGCGGTCGCGCCGAATGCGGACGGCCGGGTCGACGCCACCGAACACAAGGGGGAAGGCGCGCTATGAGAATCGGCATGGTCTGCCCGTACTCGTTCGACGTTCCCGGTGGAGTGCAGGCGCATGTCGTGGAACTGGCGCAGGTACTCATCGAACGCGGGCACAAGGTGAGCGTGCTCGCGCCCGCCGCCGACGACACCCCGCTGCCCGATTTCGTGGTGTCGGCGGGCCGCGCGGTCGCCATCCCCTACAACGGGTCGGTGGCGCGACTGTCGTTCGGGCCCACCGCGTACACCCGCATCCGGCGCTGGATCGCCGAGAACGACTTCGACGTGCTGCACATCCACGAGCCCAACGCGCCGAGCCTGTCCATGCTGGCACTCAAGATCGCCGAGGGGCCGATCGTCGCCACCTTCCACACCTCGACCACGAAATCGTTGGTGCTCAGCACTTTTCAGGGCGTGCTGCGGCCGTATCACGAGAAGATCAGCGGTCGTATCGCGGTGAGCGAGCTGGCGCGGCGCTGGCAGGTGGAGGCGCTCGGCGGCGATGCGGTGGAGATCCCCAATGGCGTCGACGTGCCCGCCTTCGCGCACGCGCCGCTGCTGGACGGTTATCCGCGCCCGGGCGGGACCGTGCTGTTCCTGGGGCGCTACGACGAACCGCGCAAGGGGATGGAGGTGCTGCTGGGTGCGCTGCCCGAGCTGGTGCGCCGCCACCCCGACGTGCAGGTGCTGATCGTCGGGCGCGGTGACGAGGAGCGGCTGCGGCGCGAAGCCGGGCGCAACGCCGGTCATCTGCGCTTCCTCGGGCAGGTCAGCGATGCGGAGAAGGCGTCGGCCATGCGCAGCGCCGATGTGTACTGCGCGCCGAATCTCGGCGGCGAGAGCTTCGGCATCGTGCTGGTGGAGGCCATGGCCGCCGGGACCGCCGTGGTGGCCAGCGAACTGGACGCCTTCCGCCGGGTGCTGCGTGACGGCACCGCCGGAATGCTGGTGCCCGTCGGCGATTCGGACCGCCTCGCCACCGCTCTGGACACCATGCTCACCGACACCCGGCGGCGCGAGGAATACATTCGCACCGCCAATCAGGTTGTCGGCGAATACGATTGGCCGGTGGTGGCCGAACAGATCCTACGCGTCTACGAGACCGTCACCGTCGGCGACAGCCGGGTGAGGACCGCCGGATGATCACCTTCTCCGCGACCACCATCCTGGTTCTCGCGCTGGTGACGGCGCTGATCCTGACCGTCGGCGTGTGGGCCTACACCACCGCCAACCGGCTCGACCGGCTGCACGTGCGCGGCGACCAGGCCCGGCACGCCCTCGATGCCGCCCTGGCGCGGCGTGCGGTGGTGGCGCGGTCGGTGGCCACCACCATCGGCCGCCCGGAGGCCGATACCGAGGTCGTAGACCAGGCCCGCCGCCTCGCCTCCCTGGCCGATCGTGCCGAGCGGGCCAACTGGCGCGACCGGGAAACCGTCGAAAATCAGTTGGCGGCAGCGCTGTCCGCCGTCGACATCACGAATCTGCCGCCGCAGCTGGTGGCCGAGCTCGCCGACGCCGAGGCCCGGGTGCTCATCGCGCGCCGCTTCCACAACGACGCCGTCCGCGACACCCTGGCGCTGCGCACCCGCCGCCTGGTCCGGCTGCTGCACCTCGGCGGCACCGCGCCGCTGCCCACCTACTTCGAGATCGCCGAACGGGTGACCCCCGCCGCCTCGACCGGTCTGGACGTCGACACGGTGCGCACCTCGGCCCGCGTGGTGCTGCTCGACGAACAGGATCGGGTGCTGCTGTTACGCGGCAACGACCCCAAGGCCCCCGACATCCCGTTCTGGTTCACCATCGGCGGCGGCGTCGACCCCGGCGAATCCCTGCGCGCGGCCGCGGTGCGCGAACTCTACGAGGAAACCGGCTACACCGCCGACTCCTCCCAGCTGCGCGGCCCGCTCTGGCGGCGCGTGGCGGTATTCCCGTTCAACGGCGAGCTCATCCGCTCCGAGGAGCTGTTCTTCGTCCTGCGCGTGCGCACCTTCACCCCCGAACCGGCGAACCTGACCTTCGTCGAGCGCCGCTGCATCTCCGGCAACAAATGGTGCACCCCCGCCGACATCGTCGACCTGGACCGCATGGGCGAAACCGTCTACCCCTACCACCTGGACCAACTCCTCCCCGAAGCCCTCGCGGCCGCGTCCGCCGACACCGACCCCGAGGTCCGCTCCAG
>NZ_JASCXP010000146.1:0-16021 GCF_030010695.1 Nocardia sp. CC201C | reverse complement strand
GCCGCGTACTTGGTCGCGATCGGGTTGCGCTTGAGCTTCAGGGTCGGGGTGAGCTCGTCGCCGCCCGGATCCCACGCCTGCGGAACGATGACGAACCGCTTGATCTGCTCCACGCGGGACAGCTTGGAGTTGGCGACCTGCACCGCGGCCAGGATCTCGTCGACGATCTCCTGCTTGGTGGCCAGCGACGGGACGTCCGCGTCGGGCGTGCCGAGGTTCTTGGCGCGCACGGCGGCGGTGTCCGGATCGAGAACGACCAGCGCGGCGATGTAGGGCTTGGCGTCACCGATGGCGACGACCTGGCCGACCAGCGAGGACGCGGCCTTGACCGTGTTCTCGATATTGGTCGGGGACAGGTTCTTGCCCGCCTCGTTGATGATCAGTTCCTTCTTGCGGTCCACGATGTGGACGTAGCCGTCCCCGTCGATGGTGGCCACGTCGCCGGTGTGCAGCCAGCCGTCGGCGTCGATGGCCTCGGCGGTCTTCTCCGGCATCTTGCGGTAGCCGCGCGTGACGATGGGGCCGCGAATCAGCAGCTCACCGTCCTCGCCCAGCTTGATCTCGGCGCCATCGAGCACGCGACCCACCGAACCGGGGCGGGGCTTGTCGAGTTCGGTGAAGGTGCCGACGCCGGAGGTCTCCGACATGCCCCACACCTCGGTGACCGTGAAGCCCAGGCCCAGCATGTACTCCAGGGTCTCCGGCGGAATGGCGGCCGCGCCGGAGGCGGCGACCTTCAGCTCGTCCAGGCCCAGCGCGTGGCGCAGCTTGGACAGCACCAGCGCGTCGGCCAGCTTGTGCTGCACCGACAGCACCGGACCGCGGCCCTTACCGGCCAGGTCGGCGCGGGCGGCCTGGACACCGGTGGCGATGGCCCAGTTGGCGAGCGACTGCTTGGCGCCGCTGAATTCGGTGGCGATCTTGGCCTCGATACCGGCCTTGATCTTCTGCCAGACGCGCGGCACGCCGAAGAAGGCGGTCGGGCGGGCGTCCGGCAGCGCCGCGGCGATCTCGCGCGGGTCCGGGACGGTGGTCATCTGCACGCCGGTGAACAGGTTGGCGCAGTGTCCGGAGATGCGGTCGGCGACGTGCGCGGCCGGGAGGTACGAGACCGAGCGGTCGTCGAAGCCGACGATCAGGGGACCGGTGAGCAGACCCTTGATCTGCGCGACCACATTGCTGTGGGTGAGTTCCACGCCCTTGGACGGGCCGGTGGTGCCGGAGGTGTAGATCAGGGTCGCCACATCGTCGGGCTCGACCGCACGCCAGGCGGCGTCGAAGTCGAAGCCCTCCAGCGGGGCGGCCTCCACCTCGGCCAGCGAGACGGTGCCCGCCGCCGAACCCTCGACCAGCACGATGTGCTCGAGCTCCACGCCCGCGCCGCGCACCGCGTCCAGGAATACCGGCTCGGTGATGACCACCTTGTTCTCGGCATTGGTGAACAGGTGGTTGATCTGCTCCGGCGAGGAGGTGTTGTAGATCGAGAACGGCGTCGCGCCCAGATGTAGCGCCGCGGTGTCCACGAGATTGAATTCGGGCCGGTTGGTCAGCATGATCCCGACAGTGTCACCGTGCCCCACCCCGAGCCCCGCCAGTCCGGCGGCGATGCTGCGCACCCGCTCCCCGTACTGCTTCCAGGTGATCTGCTGAGTCCCACCCACGGTCCGCAACGCGACCTGGTCCGGCCGCACCGTCAGCGTCTCCTGAAACGCCTCCGGAATCGTGTAGACCGTTTTGCCCGATTTGTGCGTATAGCCGATGTCTGTCGTCATATCCCTGCTTCCGATTCTCCTGACCACCGCGCCCGACGCGCCCCCACGCGGACCCTCGCCCCCGGAGCTGATCCGCTACCGGTCGACTCCGACCCACGCCTGGTGACACGCCCCACATGTGGCACGGCTCACTCATCGTAATCACATCGGGGGTGCCGTGTCGCGTGCTACCCCGTCACACCGAGGATTCGACGAGCCCACCCGCAGCCACGTGCGCAGTTTCGTCGGCAATCCGCGGATTCGTCCGGCACGCACGCGGCGGCGAATCGGCACCTGAATCGCGGTGAGCCCCGCCGCGCACAATGCCGTGGCGTCCGCTGCACGGTCGGTCAGCAGCTTGACCGAATTCAGGCTCAATTCGTCGCTGAGAAACCTCGCCAACCGCTCGTAGATCTCACTGTCGAGCATCCGTTCCACGCCCGTGGACCCGGCTTCATCACAGTCGTCGTGTTCGAGGTAGATCAAGACACCGGCACGTGCGGCCTGGATGCAGTCCATCGAGTCTCGCAGCCGTGAACCGCAGGAACAATTCTCGCAGCCCAGCGCATCGCCGTACAGGCAGCGCGCATGGATTCGCACGAGGCAATCATTGGTGATCTCACCGAACAACACCGCATGCCCACCGAGGTCCAGTTCGACGACTGTGCTCACCCACATCGGTCGCCCCTTGCGAGTCAGTGAGTGTGCGGTTTCGGCGACAAACGCCGCATCGCTCACAGGCCGCTCCGTACCCGGATGCGACGACCGAAAAAGGTCGGTCGGCACAGCGGCCGCCCGCGCAACCTCGTCGTGGAAAGTGCGACCAGAATCAGGGGGTAAGGCAGCACGGCCACGACCACCGCAGAGGTCGGACAGTGTTCGTCCGCCAGTACCAGCAGCGCGCCCACGGCGGACGCGGCCGCCATGGTGATGTGCTTCGCGGCCGTCGCGAGCCGCCACACCATCCGTGGCCAGAGGCGGTGGCTACAGACGTCACGTTTGGCTTCCAGGTACGACATGGCTCTGCCGCTACGCGGCCTGGTACGCAGCGGCACTGCGGTGACCGTGAAGCGGTCGGCCAGCGCCGACACCTTGCTCGGATTGTTGGTCAGCAACCGAATCGATGCCAGCCCCAGATCGGCCAACCGGTCGGCGGCGACGTCGTAGCGCCGAGAGTCATTGCCGTGACCGAGCCTCTGGTAGCTGGCAAACGTATCGAGCCCCTCCCGCTCGGTCAGACTCAGCCCCATCGCCTTGACGACCAGACCAGCTCCGCGTCCTTCCTGCTCGAGGTAGAGGAGCACGCCCGAGCCTTCCCGCTGGATCAGATCCAGCGCCTTGGCGAGCTGAGGCCCACAGTCGCAGTCGTCGGAAGAGAGGGCATCGCCGTAGAGACACCGCGAGTGGATTCGTACCAGGCAGCCGTTCGCGGGCTCGCCGAAAACGAGCATCCGGCCGACCGAGCCGAGGTCGACGGAACGAACGCGAACATCGACACCACGTCTCCGCAGGAGACGACCTGCTCCAGCCAGTGGCGTGGTCAGGTACTCGATAGACGGCACGGGCGGACGATACCGCTCGCGGCAGCGAAGGTCAGGACAAAACATGCAACATACGGCGCGTTTTGCTCTGGTTGACCGATACTCACCAGTTCTCCACAACCGCGTCGATGCGATCGGCCGAGATCGCGTCCGTTCCCGCGGAACGATTGCGGACGCTGCCACCGCGGGCGGCGACCAGCGCGGCCGTCGCCCAGACGAAGTCGTCGTCGCCCGCCGGTCTGCGCGCGGTGGTCAGCCGATACGCCAGCGCCACCACGAACGGTGCGTAGCTCTCGCACGTACCGGCTGATTCGAATCGGTCCACGATGAACCGGCCCGTCGGCGAGTTGACGGTGCATCGGTAGCCTTCGATAGTGCACACCGCGCCAACTCCCTTGTCGAGCAGGGTCGACGACACATCGACGTCGGTGGGTCGATCGGCCACCAGCGCGGCCAACTCCGCAGGGGTGCCCACCGCGTAGTGGACACCGCGCAGGTCTTCCCGAAGATGTGCCGGACCCCGCAATGGCGGGGAGGCGCTGACGATGACCCATGGGCTCGCGGCGCGGGTCCGCACCGAATCGAGCACCCATTCGACCATCTGTGCCGACTGTTCGAAGGTCAGTATCACGACGTCGGATGCCATGAGTGCCGAACGAACGGCCGCATGATCGTGCTCGCGAGCCAGGAAGTTCAATCGCTCGTCCTTGTAAGCGATGGTGGCCGAATCACCCTGTTCGGGGACGAGAACGGCTGTGACCGGCGTGCGCGCGCCCGCGACAATGCTGACGAGTCCGGTATCGACCTCGCACTTCTGGAGATAGGCAAGAACGTCGTCACCGTCTTCGTCATCCCCCACGGCACAGACCAGATGTGTGAACAAGCCCAGCTGGGCGCTGGCGACGGCGCGGTTGAGTCCCTTGCCACCGGGTCGCCGTTTCAGATCTCCCCACGCACTCGCACCCGGCCCCGGGATCTCGTTCACCGCGTAGGTATGGTCGACGACAGCGTCACCGACAATCGTGACGACACCGCTGTTGAGTCTCGACTCTTGCTCCGCGGGAATGATTTCCGTCATCACCAACGCGCTCGCCCCCGTCAACAGGCCGGCCAGCGCATCGAACGCACGACGTTCGCGCACCCCGCGTAACGCCCGATCGCTCGGGCTGTCGGAGACTTTCGAGACCCCGAGCGCATGATGCAGCGACTGCCAGCACGCGGCGAGATACTCACGCCGGAACCTCAGTTCTTCGGCGTAGAGCCGACGCGGATCACAGCCGGGTGGCGGATTCTTCTGTAGCAGTTTGAGGTTCAGCTCCACATCGACGATCAGCCGCTCGGATGCCGGAAGTTTTCTCGCCAAGCCGGTGAGGGCATACACCAGCGCCTCGTGCGGCTCCAGGCCGAGGCGACGAGCCAGACGACGGACGACAGGCAATTCGAGTAGCAGATCGATCTCGATCTCGGTGCTGTGCAACCTATCCAGGCTCAGACCTGACCGCTTGCGCAGTCGGAGCAGGATGTCGCGCACGGCGATGACGCCGGGATCCTGCGGGACCGGTGCAGGGGCGGCTTTGCGCGGACTGTGTTGCCTCACCATTCGCTACCTACAGTACCGTTGACCAGGTTTAACACACAGCGAAAGCGTCAATCTCCTTGTAGTAAACGGCAATAGCCGAATTCGGGGGGCAAATGCCATCCTAAGTTCGGTGAACCCGCACCACCAGACATTCGGGAGGTTCTGGTGTACGGAGTGATTCTCCCCAGGCGACGGATTCGCAGGTCTCCTCGGCCGGCCCCCAGCGAGAACGATACCGGGCTGGCCATAAATCCCGAGCGCTGCTAGGCGGAATATCCACCCGTCTGGACGCTTCGACGCCACCAGCCCTGTCGTCGCCCTGTCGAGCCATCCGCAGAATTCACCTCCGGTCGGTCCCGCGTGGACCGACCGTGTCCGGACATACCCGAAATCGCAAACCGTGCAGGGGCGACGACTCCAATCCCCCGGGAGACCCGTCGTGATCTACGAGAGCAGCCGATCCATCACCAGCAGCCGCACCCAGGAGTGGGCGCGTCGGAGTGCCGATGCGGTGGAACCGGCGTGGGTGCTCAGTTGGTGGCCGGAGCGGCGGTTCACGAGGGAGCAGGCGCGGGCGGGGATGGAGCTCACCGAATTGCTCAGTGAGCCTGAGGATCAGCGGGATTCCGGGGCGGGGCGGCGGGGTGCGGAGATCGCGCGCGAACTCGGGATCACCGTGGCGGAGGCGGTGTCCGTTCTTTACCGGCGCAGACTGGAGCGGGGGGAAGCATGACGATCTATGTGGCGGACTGGCAGATGACCAGTGATCTCACCGGCGAGGTCGCGCACAAGCTGGCGGATCGGTGGGAGTTGGCGTGGCGGTTGAGTTGGCTGCCGGAGCGATTGGTGTCGCGGGCGCAGGCGCTGGCGGGGATGGAGCTTGCGGAGATCTTCTCGGGGGATCACTACCGACGAGATGTGATCGTGGCCGCGCGGGCGATCGTCAGTGCCGACGAACTCGGTATAGCCGTGGAGGAAGCGATGTATGTGCTCATGCGGCGGCGCGGGGCGTGAGTCCCGAGCCCGAAGTGGGCGACAGCCCCGGCACGGGCGACCGCCCGTGCCGGATACACACGGCGGGGTGGGCGGAAACCTGCCCCTCCCGCGGTGTCGATGGGAGGACCCAGTGGCAATCGACAACACAGAATGGGCCATTACCAGCGATATCACCCCGGAGTACGCGTTCCGCGTACCCGAGGGTGGTGCGCGGGCGTGGCGCCTGAGCTGGTTGCCCGAACACCGGCTCACCCGGGAGCAGGCCCGGGCGGGGATGGAATTGGACGAACTGCTGTCGGATCCGGAGGTGGTGTACGACGGGGGAGCGCACGGTCGCGCCGCCGACCTGGCCGACACGGTGGGCGTCCTGGTCGAACAGGCGGTGCTCACGCTCGCGTGCCGGATGGCCGAACGCCTGACCGCAGCCCCGGGCGACCCGCCCGCACCGTCGCCGGCAAGGCCGGAACCGGTGCTGTCCGGATGGGCCCGGCGCCACCCGGCGGTGACGGGAGCACGCTCACGCCATCGCTGGATGTGATTGCACGCGGTGCGTATTCGCATCGCAGGCAGGAGACGCCGCCACGAGGACGTCCGGGCCGATCGTGCCGCGGCCCGGACTCCGTCGGTACCGAGCGACCTGACGCTGGGCGAAGTCCCACCGCGCCAGAGCGATTCCCCCCGGAAGACCGTGGGTCGGGACTCGCTCGCCTGGGGACGGTGGCCGACGACTACCGCCTCGACCGCTGCGATATCGCGGGAGCGCTCATCTGCCTGGTCGGCGTGGCGATCCGTTCGGTGTGAGCGCGGGCACCGCGCCGCGATCACCCGGTCGGCGCTGCCTGCTGCCAGCCGGTGGCGGTTCAGGCGTTGCGCGCGCGGTGTCCCGCGCCGACCGCCTGGCTCAGGTTCGCATACCCGTTGGCGCGCAGCCTGTCCGCGAGGCCGCGGTGGATGCGGCGAGCCCAGAACGGCCCGCCGTAGATGAAGCCGGTGTAGCCCTGCAGCAGGCTCGCTCCGGCGAGGATGCGCTCCCACGCCTGGTCGGCGGTTTCGATGCCGCCGACCGAGATGAGCACCAGCCTGTCGCCGACGCGGGCGTAGAGGCGGCGCAGCACCTCGAGGGAGCGGTCGGCGACCGGGGGACCGGAGAGTCCGCCCGCGCCCAGGGGCTCCACCTCGGCGGCGGGGGTGCGCAGGCCGTCGCGGCGGATGGTGGTGTTGGTGGCGACGATTCCGGCCAGGCCGAGTTCCACGGCGAGGTCGGCGACCGCGTCGATATCGTCGTCGGACAGATCGGGGGCGATCTTGACCAGCACCGGCACCTCGACGCTGTCGAGTACCGCGCGCAGCAGCGGACGCAGCGATTCCACCGCTTGCAGATCGCGCAGGCCGGGGGTGTTGGGGGAACTGACGTTCACGACCACGAAGTCGGCGAGCGGGCCGAGCAGGGTGGCGCTGACCGCGTAGTCGGCGGCGGCGTCGGCGGCCTCCACCACCTTGGTCTTGCCGATGTTCGCACCGATGGGCACGCCGCCGGTGCGCCGATGCGCCAGATTGTCGGCGGCCGCGACGGCACCGTGGTTGTTGAAACCCATGCGGTTGATGAGAGCCCGGTCGGCGGGCAACCGGAACAGGCGCGGGGCGGGATTGCCCGGCTGCGCCTGCGCGGTCACCGTGCCGATCTCGGCGTACCCGAAGCCGATCGGTCCCCAGGTGTCGACACCGTCGGCGTTCTTGTCGAAGCCCGCGGCCAGGCCCAGCGGCGACGGGAAGTCGACGCCGAAGGCGGTGGTGCGCAGGATCGGATCGTCGACGACGAGCAGTTTCGACACCGCCCAACGGGTGGGCGCGAATCGGGTGGCCATGCGCATGGCCCCGAACGCGAGGTGGTGGATGCGTTCCGGCGGGAGCAGGAACATCATCTTGAGCAGCAGCGAGTACAGAAAGGCCCCCATGGTCACATCGCCGCCTCGGGGGCGGCCGTGGATAGAGCGGTTTTGCGGCGGCGCAGCAGGACGCGGCGGCTGCCGTCGGTGTAGGCGCGCACGCGTGACAGTTCCCACCCCCCGAATTCGGCCTGGATGGCCAGCCGCATGGAGGCGGTGACCCGGGTGACGTCGGGAGGTAGCCGCAACGGTATGTATTCGTACTCGTCGCTGGTGTCCTCCCAGCCCGCCGGTAGTGAGCGCTGTCGCGCCGATCGTGAGGCCCCGGCCATCACTGCCCCTTTCGCTGATCCGCGGCGATCCGCTGTAGACCGTCACCGGTCCCGGACCCCACGAACATGTCGCCGCTCCGGCTGTCGATGGTCACCGTGTCGGGCTGGCGCACCGTCGGGTAGCGTCCCACCTCTTCCGGTATACCCGTCGACAGGTCGTAGCCGACGACCTCGTTTGTGCCTGTCAGCGTCACCCACACGGTCTCGGACCGCTGATCGTAGGCGAGTGCGTAGGGCGACGAGCCTACCGGGAACCGCTGGCGCAGCACGAGCGGATCGACGGTGTAGACCAGCAGCTCACCGCCCGCGGTGTCGGTGACGAGAAGGCGACCGAAGTGGTCGCCGATCATGGCGCCGGCACCGTCGCCGGTGCGCAGCATCAACCCGGGACGGTTGTCGTCCAGGTCGAGTTCGGTGACGAGGGTCTGGCGGCGGTCCAATGCCGCGACCTGCTCGTTCACGGCCACCACCGTGTCGGCGGAGACCAGGCCCCGCACGGTGTGGCCGAGCGTGCCCGCGGCGTCGAGGATCAGGACCCGTCCGTCGGCGAGGCCGACCGCGTACCCGCCGTCGGGGCGCGGTGCGGCGGTGCGGGCGTCACCGTCGACCGCGAGTTCGGTGATCGCGCCGGTGGCGGCGTTCACGCGCAGCAGCCGATCCGGCGCGGGGGCGAGGATCTCACCGGGTGCGCCCGCGGCGAGCGACGCCGCCGCGACGGGCAGCGGGATGGTGCGTTCCGTGGCGGGGGAGCGGCCACGATCGATGAGCCGCAATGCTTTTCGGTCCTCGGTGAGCACGGCGAGCACACCGGTCTCCGGCTCGGCCAGCAGTGCCGTGACGGGCGGGCTCGGGCTCACCTCGCCGATGGGGGTGGCGGTGGCGGCGGGTGCGCTCGCGGGGGCGGCCGGTTCCCGCGTCGGTTTGTCGGAGGTGTCGCCTCCCGACGAACAGCCCGCGAGCAGGGTTACCGCCGCCGCGCCCGCGAGGGCGCAACGGATCCAGCCGCGACGGCGCATGCACCGAACTCCTTTGTCCTCCGACGAACCCATGCGTTCCTCTTCATCTGACCATGATGCGCTGCCGTGCCCGCCGGGCGGGGGTGTTCGGGGCGGCGCGCCGTCGGCGGCAAAGGTTACGGTGGAAGTGAACACCGAGCAGCATCAGGGAGAGCGGTTGGTGACAGACCACACATCCGGATTCGCCGTGGACGATGTGACCGTGGGTCGCTACGCGCACGGGTTCGGCGTCACCGGCGACGGCCGGACCTTCGCCTTCCGCACGGTCCGTTCCCTGCTCGTGCTCGAGATCTACCGCGAGGATCTCGACACCGATGTCCCCGACGCGGCCGATGTGGTCGCGGTCGCGCAGGCCACTGTGGCCGATATCGATCTCGACGACGAGCGCAGCGTGGTGGCGCTGGTGCGCGATCTGATCCCGCAGGCCACGCCGGTGGCGGCCGCGCAGCCGCGCGAAACCACCACGGTACGAGCGTTTTTGGGCCGTCTGAGCGCCGTCATCGACGGAATATGACCTGCCGACCGGTCGGTCCTGCTCGCGCATGATTGACTAGGGGCAAGCAACATCAGTTCGACGCGAGGAAGTTGATGGCACTTCGACGTTCGGCAGCCACCGCGCTCACCGTCTCCGTGCTCGCCGCCGCGCTCGCGGCCTGCGGCGGAGGCGGTGACGAGGAGTCGGTGTCGGCGGCCCGCTCCTCGGCCTACGCGGCGCAATCGTCGAGTTCGGCGGCCGCGGCCAGCAGCAGCGCCGCCGTGCGGGCGGCCATTCCGACCGCGGCCGAACTGGACGCGCACATCAAATCCGCGCTGGACCCGAACCTGCCGGATTCCGAGCGCACCGCCCTCATCGAGGACGGCGAAGCCTTCCGGGACGCCATTCCGGATATGTACAAGGCGCTGCAGGACAACCCGCGAGCGATCTACGGCGTGCGGGACCCGGTATTCGACAATCGCGACGGCACCCTCACCGCCACCCTGAGCCTGGACAAGGACGGCACCGGCACGAACGTGCGCACCACCGTGGTGCATTTCGTGTACACCGACGGTCGCTGGAAGATCTCGCGCACCGACCTGTGCGGCATTCTGCGGTCGGCCGACTACACGACCGCGGCCTGCGGCTGACCCATGATCGAGACCGGTTCCCTGCGGTGGGGGCGCATGATCCACCGCAACCGGTACCTGGTGTTCGCCGTATTCGCGCTGGCGGTGCTGGCGTCGGGATTCTACGGGCGGGATCTGGGCGACCGGCTGTCGCAGGAGGGCTGGTTCGACGAGTCCAGTGAATCGGTGGCGGCGTCGAAACTGGCCGACAGCACCTTCGGGCGCGACACCGATTCGGATCTGATCGTGCTCTACACCGCGCCCGCGGGGCGGACGCTGGACGATCCGGAGGTCCGCTCGGCCGTGGCGGCGGATCTGGAGCGGCTGCGCGAGCAGCACCCGGACCGGATTCTCAAGATCGACTCGTATTGGGACGGCTCACTCATGGGGCAGTTCGCCGACGCGTCGCGCACGCACGCGTTCGCCTCCATCGGGTTGCACGGCGACGGCGGCACCGAGACGGTCGACAACTATCTGGCCATCAAGGACGAGTTCGGAGCGGGAGCGCCCGGTGCCGGGCCGGGCGGCACCACCGTCCAGTTGGCGGGGCTGCAACCGGTGGTCGAGGGCATCAACACCGGGATGCAGCGGGATATCCACCGGGCCGAGCTCATCGCCCTGCCGATCGTGGCGATTCTGCTGTACTTCGTGTTCGGCGGCGTCATCGGCGCACTGCTGCCGGTGCTCATCGGCGGGATGACGATTCTGGGCAGTCAGGGCATCATGCGGCTGCTCACCGACCACATCGAGGTCAACGTCTTCGCCAGTGCCGTGGTGACCCTGGTGAGTCTGGGCCTGGCCATCGACTACGGACTGTTCGCGGTGACCCGGTTCCGGGAGGAACTGGCGAACGGCCGCGGCGTGGAGGAGGCCACGGCGCGCACGGTGGCCACGGCCGGGCGCACGGTGCTGTTCTCGGCGGCCATCATCGCGGTGAGCCTGGGCGCACTGTTCATCTACCCGAACGGGGTGCTGCGCTCGGTGCCGCTGGGCGGTATCAGTTCGGTGCTGCTGGCGGCGGTGCTGTCGGTGACGGCGCTGCCCGCTGTGCTCGGCATCGTCGGCGAGCGCATCGACCTGTGGGGCTGGCATCGGTTCGCGAGCATCCGCACCGCCGAACAGATCGACGCCGGATTCTTCTCGCGGCTGGCGGCCTTCGCCATGCGGCGGCCGTGGCTGGTGATCGTGCCGGTGGTGCTGATGCTGCTGGCGTTGATCCTGCCGTTCCGCCATATCGAGTTCGGCGGACTGAGCGAACGCTACCTGGCGGCGGACAATCCGGCCCGAACGGCACAGCAGGAGTTCGACGAACGGTTCCCCAGCTTCCGCACCGAACCGCTGAAACTGGTTGTGGTGGACGCGGATCCGCAGCAGCTCTCGGACATCCGGTACGAGGCCAACCAGCGCACGACGGGGCTGATGACCGGGCCGTTCGATCCGTTCGCACCGACCGAGGACGGGGTCACCGTGCTGGGGTCCGGGCTGATCGACAAGGCCGACGCCGATACCGCCATCGCGGCCCTGCGCGACATTCCCGATCCGCCCGGGGTGCGGGTGCTGGTCGCCGGGGTGCCCGCGCTGGAGCGCGACAGCATCCACGGCCTCATCGAGGGGCTGCCGCTGCTGGCACTGATTCTGGTCGGCGCGGCCGTCGCGCTCATGTACGCGGCGTTCCGCTCGCTGGTGCTGGCGGTGAAGGCGGTGCTCATGAGCGCGCTCAGCCTCGGTTCCACCCTGGGCATCCTGACCTGGATCTTCGTGGAGGGCCACGGCGCGGAGCTGTTCGACTTCACCCCCGGCCCGCTCATGTTCGCGGTGCTGGTGCTGATCGTGACCGTGCTGTTCGGCCTGTCCACCGACTACGAGGTGTTCCTGCAATCGCGGATGGCCGAGGCGCGCGCGGACGGTGCGCCACCCGCGGAGGCCATCCGCTACGGCATCGCCCACACCGGCGGCGTGATCACCTCGGCGGCGGCGATTCTCATCGTGGTGACGGGGGCCTTCGGCTTCTCCGATCTGGTCCTGATGAAGTACATCGCCTACGGCATGATCGCGGCACTGTTGTTGGACGCCACCGTGATTCGCATGCTGTTGACTCCGGCGGTGTTGAAACTGGTGTGGCGGTAGGTCTGGCGGTCGCGACCGGCCTGCCGCACCCGGGGAGCGGGACGTGCGCCGCTACCCGCGCACCGGCAGCACCAGTTGCGCGCCGGTGACCGGATGGTCGAGCACTTCGACCGGGTGCCGGTAGACGCCGGTGAGCAGGTCGGTGGTGAGCACCGCTCGGGGTGGGCCGTCGGCGGCGATGCGGCCGGCGTCCAGGACGGCCACCCGGTTGGCGTAGGCGGCGGCCACGCCCAGGTCGTGGACCACGACCACCACGGCCGCACCCGCGGCCGCCCGGTCGCGGGCCAAGGCCAGGATCTGTTCTTGATGCCCGAGATCCAGTGCGGCGGTGGGTTCGTCGAGGAGCAGGGTGGGGGTGTCCTGGGCGAGGACGCGGGCCAGGGCCACGCGGGCGCGTTCACCGCCGGACAGGGCCGGGAAGGTGCGGGCCGCCAGGTGGGTGACGTCGGTGGCGCGCATGGCGGCGGCGATGAACTCGTCGTCGCGGTGCTCGCGTTCGGTGCGCACCCAGGGCGCGCGGCCCATGGCGACCACCTCGCGGGCGGTGAACGGGAACCCGACGGTGTGCGATTGCGGCAGCACGGCGCGCCGGCGCGCCATGTCGAGCGGCGCCCAGTCGCTCAGCGGACGGCCGTCGAGTTCGACGGTGCCGCCGAGCAGGTCCAGCTCTCCGGTGAGGGCGGCGAGCAGGGTGGACTTGCCCGCACCGTTCGGGCCGACCAGGGCGACGATCTCCCCGGCCCGCACCTCGAAGTCGATCCCGTCCAGCACCCGGCGGCCCTTACCGCGCTCGACCACCACCCCGCGCGCGCTCAGGGTGACCGCGCCGGGCCGGGGTGCCTCCGGCAGCGCGGGTGCGCGGCCGAAAACCGTTGCGAAACCGAGCTTTCCGCTCATGCCGTGTCCTTCCGCGCGCAAGCGGCCCGCCGCCCGGCTCCCATCGTCGCCCGCAGCCGACATCCGGTCGGATGGCCCGCGCCGCGCCGCCGCCGTGTCCACGCCTGACCGCTCGTGCTGTGTTCTTCCGCGCCTCGGCCGGGCGCTGCCGCATGGTGACGGCTCGCTGCCGTCCCGCGCACCCGGCCGTTCATGCCCAGCCTCCCGCACGGGCGCGGGTGCGGCGCAGCAGCCAGAAGAAGAACGGGCCGCCCACCAGGGAGGTGAGCATGCCGAGGGGCAGGTCGGCGTTGTGCACCAGCGAGCGCGCCCCGATATCGGCGGCCAGCAATACCACCGCGCCCAGCACCGCCGACAGCGGGATGAGCACCCGGTGGGCAGGTCCGACCAGCATGCGCACCAGATGCGGCACGATCAGGCCGACGAACAGGATGATGCCGGTGAACGCCACCCCGGCAGTGGCCAGCACGGCCACGACCACGATCACGTTGCGCCGCAGCCGTTCCACGTCCACGCCCAGATGCCGGGCCGCCGACTCGCCCAGGGCCAGCAGGTCCAGTTTCGGGGCCATGAGCACGGCGGCGAGCACACCGAGCGCGGTCAGCGACGCGACCACCGCCACCGCCTGCCAGGTGGCCCCGTTCAGACTGCCCAACTGCCAGAACACGATCTGATCGCGGGCCGCCGGGGAGGCGGTGAACAGCAGGAACGACAGCACGCCCCCGGCGAAGGCGTTGATGGCCACACCCGTGAGCACCAGCGTCACCACTTCGGTGCGGCCGTTGGAGCGGGCCAGCACGTACACCAGCACCGTGGTCGCCAGCCCGGCGGCGAACGCGCCACCCGCCACCGACCAGGCGGCCGCGAACGCGCCGCCCACCACGATGACCACTCCCGCGCCGACCGCGGCTCCGGCGGATACGCCGATCACACCGGGTTCGGCCAGCGGATTGGCGAACACGCCCTGGAGCAGCGCACCGGCGGTCGCCAACGCGGCACCGACCAACGCGGCCAGCAGCACACGTGGGAAACGAACCTCCCACAGCGTCACATCCCCGGCCGGGTGCGCGGGCATCGGCCCCCAGTCGAGCCCGATGCGGTGGAAAACACTGCCCGCCACCTCGGCCGGGCTGGTCGGCACCTGCCCGACGGCCGCCGAGACGACCGCCAGCACCACCATGAGCGCCAACGCCCCCGCGAAGATGAGCGCGGTCCGCGACCAGCGAGGGCGGCCGACCGGCACAGGATCGGCAACGCTCACCGAAACCTCGTGCGGCATGGCCGGATTCGAGTCGGAACCCGCCGCCCCGGGGTCCTCGTGTCCGGCTGCCGCGCTCCCGTCACGTTCCGTCCGGGAGCCCGCGTTCGGGCGTCGGCCGGGTTCCTCCGAGCGCTCGCTCATGCCGCGTGGTCGCCGTAGACGGCCTCCGCGAGGGCGGTCAGGACACGGCCGGTGTTGGGGCCGAAGGACAGCAGGACCGCATCGGCCATATCGACCACGCGGCGGTTGCGGCCCGCCGGGGTCTGCGCGATGCCGGGGATCTTTTCCACGCCGTCGACGCCGCCGACGGAGTCGAGGCCGTCGCTCATGACGAGCAGCACGTCGGGGGCGGCGGCGATCATGGCCTCGCTGGTGATGGGCAGGAACTCCGCGGTGATGCCGGAGGCGGTGCCCGCGTCCTCGCCGCCGATGGCGGTGATGAGCGAATCGGCACCCGATCCGGGTCCGGCGATCATGGTGATGGCGGTGGAGCGCAGGTACAGGAAGGCGATGCGCGGCGGATCGTCCTGCGGCGGAACGGCTGTGCGGGCCGCCTCGATCTCGGCGCGGGTGCGCTCGCCGAGTGCCGCGCCCGCATCCGGCACGCCGAGCGCGGCGGCCACGGCCTCGATCTGCGGGACCACCCCGTCGAGGGTGCGCTTCGGATCGAAGTAGACCACGGTGATGCCGAGGGCCCGCAGCTGATCGCGGATGACCGGGGTGGCCGCGGTGGTGTCGGTGAGGAAGACGGTGGGCCGCAGGGCCGCGACGGCTTCCACATTGAGCGTGCCCGCGCCGCCGCTCACGGTCGGCAGGTCCGCGACCGCCGGGAAGGACGCGGAGTTGGAGCGGCCCACCAGGTTCGAGCCGAGTCCGAGCGCCACCACGGTCTGCGCGAGCGTCCCGTACCGGTCGGCCGCCACGATGCGGCTGATGTCGGTGACCGTGACCTCGCTGCCGTCGAAGGAGCGCACCGTGGCGGGCAGCACCGGCGTGGGTGCCGGATCGATCGGCACCGGGTCGAGGTCGCCGACCTCGGCGGTGGTGGGTCCGGTGCCCGCGGTCTCGGGACCGGCGCACGCGGTGACGCCCGCGACCAGGCTCACGCCCAGCAGCACGAGCAGGATGCGCCGGGCCGTCACCGTTCGAGCACGCACGAGACTCCTCATGCAGGCAAGGCTAGCCTGGCTCATTCTGTGCGGGCGCTCACGTCACCGAGTGCGGCCGCGATGGCCCGTGGCAGTTCCAGGGTTTCGGCGGCCAGTACACCGGTGAGCTGCCCGATATCGCGTGCGCCGACGATCATGCTCGCCACCGCGGGCTGATCCCGGATCCAGGCCAGCGCCACCGCCAGCGGTGACACCCCGAGCCCGTCGGCGGCGGTGACCAGCGCGTCCACCACCCGCACCGCCCGGTCGTCGAGCCGCGCCCGGATCTCGGCGGCGGTGGCCTCGTCCGCGCCGCGCGAATCGGCGGGCACCCCGTCCCGGTACTTGCCGGTCAGGATGCCGCCCGCCAGCGGCGCGGTGGC
>NZ_JASCXP010000145.1:0-16076 GCF_030010695.1 Nocardia sp. CC201C | reverse complement strand
CCTCGAAGCGGTCCGCGTCGGCGGCGAGCAGGCCGTGCCGCCCGCCCTCGGGCACATCGTGTGGCCACGGCAGTTCGATGCGGGCGAACTCGCCGCGCTGCGTGGCTACCGGGTTGAGTTCGGGATCGGGCAGGGCGGCAACCGATTCGGTCAGTCGCTCGGGCAGCAGTGTCCGTCCGGAGGCCAGGCAGACGGTATCGATGCGCACGCCCAGTTCGGCGGCGGCAGCGTCGAAGGCCGCCTTGTCCGCGTCGGTGCGCATGTCCACCAGCGAGGCCAGCACATAGCGCGGGCGCGGGGTGAACGCGTGCAGGGCGCGAATGGCGTCGATGGCCGTCGCCCCCGTGGAGATCTCGTCGTCGACGAGCACCATGGGCAGCTCGTTGCGGAAGATCTCGGCGGGCATGGGCTGGAGCAGGTGCGAGGTGGCGTGCGAATGGCCCTCCTCGAATCCGGTCAGCGTCTCGGCCGCCGCCACGTCGCGTCGGGTCGAGTGCAGATAGCATGCGGCCCGCATGCGCGCCGCCACGCAGTGACCCAGACCCGTTGCGGTCTCGGCGAATCCGAGCACCACCGTGGCGGTTCCCGTCGCCGCACCGCGGCCGTGGTCATCGTCCTCGGCAGCGCCGAGCACGTCGAGCACCAGATCGCCCAGCCGGTTGGCCGCGTCGATCACCCGGTGCGGATCGGTGGGCAGGTGTTTCCCCAGCACGGTCGAGACCAGCAGGTGCGCCCGCCGCGGATTGCGCCGCAGTCCGGGCTCGATCAGCTCGGTGATGCGCCACCGCGAAGGCACGAACGAATCCCCGTGCCGCAGTTCCAATCCCAGCTCCCGTGTCGCCCACGGCGCGAAGCTCACGATGCCACCAGTTCTTTCAGCAGATCCACGAACGAGACTCCCTTGTTGGTGACGCCGAACACCCGGGCCCGCAGCAGTGTTTGCAGCGCCCAACTGCGGTGCGGGCGCATCTCGTTCATCTTGTTGCGGTACTCCGAGGCCGCCACTCCCCCGACATCGGCCTCGAGGATGTGCAGCGCGTCGGCGTACTCCTCGTGGGTGACCACCGACAGGGCGTGCACCGCCGCCACGTGCGAGGGATGGATGACCGTCTTGCCCTGGATCCCGTTGGCGCGGTCCAGGGTGATCTCGCGCAGCAATCCGTCCAGGTCGCGGCTGACCAGATACTGCCGGAAGGGCACCGCATCGGATTCCGCGAACGGCGAGGTGCGCAGCAGCGGCCGGAACATGCGCTCGTGATCGGCGAAGTACTCCCACACCGGCCCGGTGATGGTGAATCCGGTGCCGTCGACGCGCCCGAGGTAGTTGACGATATCGGCGATGACGTCCGCCACCACCCGCACGTCGTAGATGGTGAGGTCGCGGTCGCGGCGGATACCGAAGTTGGAGCACATATCCGTGGCCCCGATGCGCACCGCGAGCACCTGCTCCCGCCGCGGGGTGAGCAGTTCGCGAATGGTCTGGAGTTCCTCGTCGCGCGTCTGCCGATGCACCAGCGCCGGCGATTCCAGCACCGGCATGCCGAAGACGGTGCGGCCCAGCCGTTCCGAGGCGGTGGTGATGGCATCCAGGTATTTGGGTCCGCAGGCGCTGTCGAATTTGGGGAAGACGAAGCCGAGCAGCGCACTGGCTCCGCCGCCGAGCATGTCCACGATCTCGCCGATGGTGTCGGCGTCGCGCACCCGTACGAACAGCAGCGGATGCGCGTCGGTGCCCGCGGCCAGGGCGTCGAGGGTGGCCACCACCTGGCGCTTGCCCAGTTCCAGGTCGTGGTCGGCGACGGCGTCCTCGAGGTCGATGACCATGGAGCAGACGCCGCGTTCGGCGCGCCGGGTGATGGTGGCGGTGAGGTCGGCGCGGGTGGCGGGTACGTAGAGGGTAGCGCCGAGGGCCATGGCGAGCAGTTCGCGATCGGCGGAATCGCCGAAGGGTTCGGGAGCGCGATGGAACAGTCGTCGGATCTCCGGACCGGGTAGTTGCCGGAAGTGACGCAGTGGTGTGCGCTTGAAGAGCGAGACCGGGACGGCCGCGGCTTCCGGACAGGTGGTACTCGCGGTCATCTGCGCCCGTTCTTTCCCTTCGTGTGTGGCTATTTGTCGGTCTTACGCATCCGGTCGACCACCCCGGCGATGAATGCGGCGGCGGCGTCCAGCTCGGACACGTACGCCCAGTAATCAGGATGCCGACCGGTCAGTCCATCCGTGGCCCGATCGATCCGATCGGATTGGGCATCGAGTACCGAACCCCATTCGTCGACCAGATCTCGGTGCACGGCCAGCATCTGCGCGTCACGCAGTTTGAACCGGACGGCCTTCACCTTCTGCTGCGGGTCGGCGCGCACCTCACGCAGCAGGGTCAGCCGGTGGGTGACGGCGTCGGCGCGCTCCTCTGCGGTAGCGAGATGTGCGCGGGCGGATGTGGTCAGTTCAAGGGCGTGCTCCGGGTTGTCGTCCGCCAGCGCCTCCCGGGCCCGGGTGAGTTCGGCGTCGGCGGCGTCGATGGCTTGCTGGCTGTCCCGCTCATTGTTCGCCAAATCCGCCGAACTCGCAGCGTTGAACTCGCGCAGCAGCGCCGAATAGGCGGAACCGACCCGCTCCAGCCGGTGCCGGGCGGCGGCCAGCCGGGTACTCGCCGAGGACAGCGCCCTGGTCGCCGAATGTTGTTTGCCGGGAGCATCTTCCAGTGCCCTTGACAGCGCCTTGGTGCACGCCTCCAACGCGGTCGCGGCCTCCCGCACCACCCCGACCGGGGCACCCGCCACCGCCGCGTCGAGTGTGACGAGCCCCTCATCCACAGCGGTCGCGCTCCGGCGCACGGAGGGGTATCCCGCGTACGCGGACTCGTTCGCCGCCTGCCGCGCCTGCTCGGCCGCCGTGCGCACCTGCAACACCAGCTGCGGCACCGCCCCCATCACCGCGACCGCGTGCTCGATCTGTGCCTGATTGCCGCGATAGAAGTCGTCCACCCCGCGCGCCGCGTCGGTCAGCCGGCGCACCACCGCGTCGATCTCCGGCTGCGGCACCCGGAAACCCTCGCGTTCGGCCCGGTCCAGCCGCTCGGTGAGGGCGAGATACGCGGTCGCGGCGTCGTAGCACCGCGCCCGCACCGGCTCCCAGCGCGCCTCCAACCCCCGCTCCGGCTGCAGCTGCGTGGATGCGGAGGCCCCCGCCTCCGCGATGCTCTGCCGGTGGTCCATGTCCAGGAACGCGGACGTCAGCACCTGCCGGGCCCGCCCCACCCACTCGTCGTCCCGGGACGACCGGAACCATCCGCGCCTACGCCCTGCCACGATCCCGATGGTAGGTGCTGACCGATGTGTCCGGCCCGCGTGTTCACGCACCCGGCGAGCCCCGCGATTCACATCATGGCCTCAGCTTGTTCGTCACCAAGTCCCCGGAAAGCTACTAGTGTCGTAGACGCAGACCCGGCGATTCGGACATTGCCGGGTTGACCACTAACGACACAAAACTTTCCAACGGAAGGATTCCCGCATGGGTGTCAGTTTGTCCAAGGGCGGCAATGTTTCGCTGACGAAGCAGGCGCCGAACCTGACCGCCGTCGCGGTCGGCCTCGGCTGGGATGTGCGGACCACCACCGGGACCGACTTCGACCTGGACGCCAGCGCCATCGGGCTGAGCACGGAGAAGAAGGCCGTGTCGGACGGCCACTTCGTGTTCTTCAACAACCTGAAGTCGCCCGAGGGCACCATCGAGCACGCGGGCGACAACCGCACCGGTGAGGGCGAGGGCGACGACGAGGTCATCAACGTCGATCTGGCCAATACGCCGCCCACCGTCGACAGCATCGTCTTCCCGGTCTCCATCTACGAAGCCGATTCGCGCGGGCAGAGCTTCGGCCAGGTCCGCAACGCCTACATCCGCGTGGTGGACCGGTCCAACGGCACCGAGCTGGCCCGCTACGACCTGTCCGAGGACGCCTCCACCGAGACCGCCATGGTCTTCGGTGAGCTGTACCGCAACGGTGCGGAGTGGAAGTTCCGCGCCATCGGCCAGGGCTACGCCTCCGGCCTGTCGGGCATCGCCCGCGACTTCGGCGTGAACGTCTAGTACCGACTCGCCACCGAGGGGGCTCGGATCGACCGAGCCCCCTTCGGCATACTCGACCGATATACACACGCCCGACTCACTTCACGAAAGGCCACAGCCGGTGCGAATATTCGGCCTCTCCATCGTCGTCACGATCCTCTCCCTGATCGTGGCGTTCGCGTACGGCACCCAGGGTGCCATGGGCGGACTGAAGGCGCTGGCACTGTGCGCCATTCTGGGCATCCTCGAGGTGTCGCTGTCCTTCGACAACGCCGTCATCAATGCCACCGTCCTGCAACGGATGAGCGAGTTCTGGCAGAAGATCTTCCTCACCATCGGCATCCTCATCGCCGTCTTCGGCATGCGTCTGGTCTTCCCCCTGGCGATCGTCTGGATCACCGCCGGTCTCAGCCCGGTACAGGCGTTCGATCTGGCGCTGAATCCGCCCGCCGACGGTGCGCTCACCTTCGCGGACGGCAGCCCCAGCTACGAGAAGCTGCTGACCGACGCACATCCACAGATCGCCTCCTTCGGCGGCGCGTTCCTGCTGATGCTGTTCCTGAACTTCATCCTGGAAGAGCGGGAGATCACCTGGCTGAGCTGGCTGGAGCGTCCGCTCGCCCGCCTCGGCAAGCTGGATATGCTCGCCGTGGTGCTGGCCCTGGTCGGCGTGGTGCTGACCGCGGAATTCGTCTCCGACGAGGCGCACCGCTCGACCGTGCTGCTGGGCGGCATCCTCGGCATCGTGACCTACGTCGTGGTGGACGGCCTCGGGTCGCTGTTCCACACCGAGGAGATGGTCGAGGAGGCCGAGCACTCCTCCGGACCGTCCGGGCTGGCCAAGGCCACCGGCAAAGCGGGCTTCTTCCTGTTCCTCTACCTGGAGGTCCTGGACGCCTCGTTCTCCTTCGACGGTGTCATCGGCGCGTTCGCCATCACCTCGGATCCGATCATCATCGCGCTGGGCCTGGGCCTGATCGGCGCCATGTTCGTCCGCTCCATCACCGTGTATCTGGTGCGCAAGGGCACCCTGTCGGAGTACGTGTACCTGGAGCACGGCGCGCACTGGGCCATCGGCGCGCTGGCGTTCATCCTGCTGATCTCGATCGGCGTGCACGTCAACGAGATCATCACCGGCCTCATCGGCGTCGCCTTCATCGGCGCGGCCTTCATCACCAGTGTGCTGCGCAATCGGCGTGAGGGTGAGCCCGAAACAGTGGGTGACAAAGAAGTCACGCCGGTAGGCTGAGTCTCGCCTATCCATCGACTTCCCGCACCCGCCAAGCACATTCGGCGCGGCGGGTGCGGGAAGGTCATGAAATCCCTGAGGGGGGATGCGGTGTGAACCAGTCCAAGGTCACGCTATCCAAGGCCACGCCGTCGGTGAACCTCACCAAGCCCGGCGACAGCCAGGGCGCCATGCGCGTCAATCTCAATTGGTCGCAGGGACGCAAGCGGGGGTTGTTCAAGCGTTCCAGCGCAATCGATCTCGACCTCGGCTGCCTTTACGAACTGGCCGACGGCACCAAGGGGGTGGTGCAGGCCATCGGCAACAACTTCGGATCGCTGGACGCCGCACCGTACATCAGGCTCGACAGCGACGACCGCACCGGCGCGGCCACCGGCGGCGAGACCATGCACATCAATCTGGCACGGCCCGAGGTGTTCCGACGCGTCCTGATCTTCGCCTTCATCTACGAGGGCGTGCCGAACTGGGCCGCGGCCGACGGGGTGGTGACCCTCTTCCCGACCGACGGTCGCGAGATCGAGGTGCGGCTGGACTCCCCGGTGGACGGGGCCCGGTCCTGCGCGGTGGCGCTGTTGAGCAGCAGCGGCGGCGGGCTGACGGTGCACCGGGAAGTCAACTATGTCAACGGGAATCAGAGCGCCGTCGACCGCGCCTACGGGTGGGGCATGGACTGGCAGCCCGCGCGCAAATAACCCCGCCGCACCCCTGCGCCGAGTCGCGGACCGCCGCGCGACAGCCAGGTCCGGACATCGCCGCGCGCCGAGTCAGTGCGAGACGGGCACCAGATCGCGACGCTCACCGGGGAACGGATCGGATACGGCGCGGCTGCCGCGCGGTGCGGCCCGCAGGAAGGCGACGAAGAACACCACCAGCAGGGCGGCGCGACCCCAGACGCCGAACTGCACGATGTTCTCCTCCACCTGCGCGGTGTAGCCGGAGCCGAGCGCGTAGAAGTACCGGAAGACGCCGATGCCGATGGCGGCGTCGGCCAGCAGGTAGCCCGCGACCGCCGTCCACGGCACCTCGAGCAGCACCAGGAACGGAATCAGCCACAGGGTGTACTGCGGTGAATGCACCTTGTGGAACAACAGGAATCCACACAGCATGGCGCCGCTCACGCCGATCCACGGATAGCGGCCCGTGGTGGCCTGCCGCTTCCAGCCCAACCAGATGGCCAGCGCGAAGGAAGCCAGCACCAGTGCGGGCGAGGCCAGCGACACCACGTCCTGGAAGGCGCGCTCGGCCTCCAGGTCCGGATCGAACAGCGGCCGCAGCCCCCAGTACCAGATGGAATTGGTGGTGATGTCGGCCTGCCGCAACTGCTGGAAGGTGATCGACGCCCGCCAGCCCTCGTAGCCGGCCAGGGCGAAGGGGAGATTCACCGCCACCACCGTGCCGACGGCCGCCGCGACGACCGCGACCGCGCCGCGCACGTCGTAGCCGCGCACGCTCCGGCCGGTGACCATGACGTGGACGGCCAAGGGCAGCACGAAGATTCCCGGATACAGCTTCAGGCAGAACCCGAGCCCCAGCAGCACCGCCGCCGCGATGCCCCGGGTCCGCATCGAATACCGTGTCGGCACCGTCATGACGTAGACCGCGGCAACGGCCGTGCAGACCACGGGCAGTTCCCAGTTGTGGAAGGCGTAGAGCACCAGCGGCGGTCCGGCGGACCAGAGCAGCGCGGCCGAACCCGACAGTCGGCCCAGCATCCAGGCGGTCAGCAGGGCGAAGGGAGCCAGCAGCAGCGCGGAGTGCAGCAGGAAGGCCGCGTCGTCCTGCGCGCCGAGCGCCCCGAGCCACATCAGCAGGCCGCTCAGCACCGGATATTCGACCGCGCCGCCGGTGAGCATGCCGTCGGCGGTGATTCCGCCCGACAGGTACGGGAACACGTGCTCGTTGATATCGCGTCCCAACCAGAGGAACTGGATATCGGAGTAGCAGACGTCGGAGTCCTTGAGCGTGTCGAAGACGGTGCTGCGACCGTCGGCGGTGAACGGGCCGCCGGCGCAGCGCGCCTTGTTCAGATACGCCAGCACCAGGGTGACCCCGCACACCAGCACCGAGGTCAGCGCCATTCCCAGTCTGCCCGCGCCCCCGAGACGGCCGACGCTGCTCTGGTCGGCGACCGGCTCGATGGCGGCGGGTCGGTTCGGCATGGCCCCCACCCTAGGCCGCGCATCATCGACCGGCCGCCCCATCCCACCGGAACTTTCTCCGAAGCCGCCCCCCGCACGGCGCCCGCGCCGGACCCATGTACCCTTGTCGGGTTGCTGACGCAACGAACCCTCCTGCCCACGGACCGTCCGTGGGCCGTTCCTAGTCCACAGGAGGTGATGAGGTCCGTGCGTCATTATGAAGTGATGGTTATTCTCGATCCGAGCCTGGACGAGCGCACCGTCGGCCCGAACCTGAACAACATGCTCAATGTTGTGACGGCCGAGGGCGGCAAGGTCGACAACGTCGACATCTGGGGTCGCCGCCGCCTGGCTTACGAGATCGCGAAGCAGAGCGAAGGTATCTACGCGGTGGTCAACCTGACCGCCAATTCGGACACCGTGAGCGAGCTCGACCGCCAGCTGGGTCTGAACGAATCGGTGCTGCGCACCAAGGTGCTGCGCCTCGACAAGAAGTAAGTCCAGTCCTCCAGCACGTGTGCTCGTAACTGTCTGTGCCCGCCTCTAGGCTGAGCGCAACAGCGAGTGCACTGCGGACTGCACCGGAGAGCAGGAGGAATAATGGCCCAAGGCGACACGGTCATCACCGTCATCGGAAACCTGACGGCTGACCCCGAACTTCGATTCACGCCCGCGGGCGCGGCCGTCGCGAACTTCACCGTCGCGTCGACCCCCCGTGTGTTCGACCGTAATACCAATGAATGGAAAGACGGCGAAGCGCTTTTCCTGCGCTGCAACATCTGGCGTGAAGCTGCGGAGAATGTCGCCGAGAGTCTGACCCGGGGCTCACGAGTGATCGTGAGCGGACGACTCAAGCAGCGCTCCTTCGAAACCCGCGAGGGTGAGAAGCGCACGGTCGTCGAACTCGAGGTCGACGAGGTCGGTCCCTCCCTGCGGTATGCCACCGCGAAGATCAACAAGACCACCCGTGGCGGTGGCGGTGGGGGCGGCTTCGGCGGCTCCGGCGGTGGCGGCAACTTCAACAACTCCGGTGGTGGCGGTGGTCGGGGCGGCCAGCAGCAGAACGCTGGTGGCTCCGGCGGCGACGACCCTTGGGGTAGCGCGCCCGCGGCCGGCTCCTTCGGGGGCGGGCATATGGACGATGAACCGCCGTTCTAGACAACGGCATCGGAGCCTCCGAGAGGTGAGGCTCCCGAAATTACGGAGTAGATGACCATGGCCAAAGCACCGGCGCGTGAAAAGGTGCTGAAGAAGAAGGCTTGCTCCTTCTGCAAGGAGAGCAAGTCCGGCATCGTCAAGATCGATTACAAGGACACGACGATGCTCCGCAAGTACGTCTCCGACCGCGGCAAGATCCGCGCGCGTCGGGTGACCGGCAACTGCGTGCAGCATCAGCGCGATATCGCTGTCGCCGTCAAGAACTCGCGTGAGGTCGCCCTGCTGCCTTACGTGTCCACGGCTCGCTGAGAAGGGAAGGCACAGCAATGAAGTTGATTCTTACTGCTGATGTGGACAACCTCGGTGCGCCCGGCGACACCGTGGAGGTCAAGGACGGCTACGGCCGCAACTACCTGCTGCCCCGCGGGCTGGCCATCGTCGCCACCCGTGGCGCCGAGAAGCAGGTCGCGGGCATCCGCCGGGCGCAGGACGCCCGCAAGGTGCGCGACCTCGACCACGCCAACGAGCTGAAGCAGGCCATCGAGGGCCTGGAGTCGGTCTCCCTGTCGGTCAAGACCGCGGGCACCGGCAAGCTGTTCGGCTCGGTCACCACCGCCGATGTCGCCGCCGCCATCAAGGCGGCCGGTGGCCCGGTCGTGGACAAGCGCAGCATCGAGCTGCCGAAGGCGCACATCAAGAACACCGGCAAGCACGGCGTCGTGGTGCACCTGCACCCGTCCGTGGTCGCCAAGTTCGACCTCCAGGTGAACGCCGCGGAGTGAGCTGGACGCGCTGACGTCTCGATCGGAGGCCATCTTCATCGCGAGGGTGGCCTCCGATTGATTTGCCCGCTGATGGCTTTCGGGTGTTAACGGTGTTCATCGGGTCGGTCTCCCATTTGCCGATCCACAGCGGTTGTCGCCCTGGGGATTACCGGTCGAAACCGACCCCTCTCGTTGTGTCACACGACACATTTCGGAGGGATGCCGTTCACCCAACACGCCCGAATGTTCATGTCCAGCGACACGCCGTACCGAATTGATCCACAGTTGCGCACAGTGCGAATTGCAACACTGCCTGCGGATTGATCTATTCGGCCCCGGTTTCTCCCCAGGTGATCCACAGGGGGTGCACAACAGCTGGTGAACAATGCCCACGTTATCCCCAGATCTGTGCACAGCTCGGTTTGTCGGGTGCCCGGGCACTCGCCTACGTTCGCTTCGGTGTCGTGACCGCAGCCCGGTGACGACGTGATCTCACGTATCCAGCGCTCGGCACCACGAGTTTGCCGACGCGCACTCGCAACGCCGCGAAGCGTCCCGAAACATGTCGGTGCGCAGGCGTACAACGAGTCATCGAAGGTGGTTGGAGATGAGAGAGGACGGTCGAGTCTGATGGCAGTCGTCGACGACCGCGGCCACGAGGAGCAGGGCCCGTCCTACGAGCCGCCCGGTGAGGACTTCGGCCGCCAGCCGCCGCACGACATGGCCGCGGAGCAATCCGTCCTCGGCGGCATGCTGCTGTCCAAGGACGCCATCGCCGACGTGGTCGAGGTGATCCGTCCCGGTGACTTCTACCGCCCCGCCCACCAGGCCGTCTACGACGCCATCCTGGATCTCTACGGCCGCGGCGAACCCGCCGACCCCGTCACCGTCTCCGCCGCCCTGGACCGCCGCGGCGAACTCAAACGCATCGGCGGCCCCCCGTACCTGGTCACCCTGACCCAAACCGTCCCCACCGCCGCCAACGCCGGCTACTACGCCGAGATCGTCGCCGAGAAGGCCATCCTCCGCCGCCTGGTCGAAGCCGGCACCCGCATCGTCCAGTACGGCTACGCGGGCGCCGACGGCCAAGACGTCGCCGAGGTCGTGGACCGCGCCCAGGCCGAAATCTACGAGGTCACCGAACGCCGCTCCACCGAGGACTTCGCCCCCCTGGAGGAAATCCTCCAGCCCACCATGGACGAACTCGACTCCATCGCCTCCCGCGGCGGCATCTCCCTCGGCGTCCCCACCGGCTTCACCGAACTCGACGAAGTGACCAACGGGTTGCACCCGGGGCAGATGATCATCGTGGCGGCGCGGCCCGGCGTGGGCAAGGCACTCGCCCTCGATACGCCGCTGCCGACGCCGACCGGGTGGACGACGATGGGTGAGGTCCGGGCCGGGGACGACCTGCTCGATGCACAGGGCCGCCCCACACGCGTGGTGGCGGCCACCGAGGTCATGCGCGACCGCCCCTGTTACGAGGTGGAGTTCTCCGACGGCACGGTGATCGTCGCCGACGCACAGCACCAGTGGCTCACCGAGACCCGCGCGTCCCGCCGGGCGGCACAGGCCACCGCAGCCGACCCCAGCCGCGATCAGCGCACCGTCGCCGCGGTCCGCACCACCGCGGAGATCGCCGACACGCTCCGCTGCGACACCGCGGACCGGCGACTCAACCACTCGGTACCGAACACCGGGCCGCTACAGTTGCCGGAACGCGATCTGCTGGTTCCGCCGTACACGCTCGGTGCATGGCTCGGCGACGGAAGTTCGGCCTGCGCCCAGCTGACCACCGCCGATCCCGAGATCATTCTCCGCATCGAGAACGAGGGAATCGTCACGGTGCAGTCGGAATCGGCTCCCCTGCGCTACAGCCTGCAATTGCCTGCGGCAGATCCGGTTCCGCCTCGCGAATGCATCGTGTGCGGAGCGGAATTCGTGCCGTTCACCAGCCAGGTCCGCACCTGCGGCCGGTCCTGCGGCGGCAGAGTGCGGTTCGTCTCCGCAACTGTCCCCGGCCCCACCTGCCCGCAATGCGGCGGGCCATCCATCGGTCTGCGGCTGTGCCAGTCCTGCCGAAATGCCATCGGGACGCTACAGGCGCGGCTGCGGACGATCGGGGTGCTGGGGGACAAGCACATTCCGCTCGAGTACCTGCGCGCCTCGGAGAGCCAGCGGCGGGCACTGCTCGCCGGATTACTCGATACCGACGGCACAGTCACCAAGGGTGGTTCCGTCCAATTCAGTGTCACCAATGAGCGTCTGGCCCGCGATGTTTCGGAACTGATCGTCAGCCTCGGCTACCGCTGCCAGCTATCCACCAAGTCGGTCCGGGGTCGCACCGAGCAATCCTCGACCGCCTACACCCTGACCTTCGCCACCGAGGACGCGGTGTTCGGGCTCAGCAGGAAAGAACTGCTGCACAAACAGCGTCGTGGCGCGAAGAACACCGCTCGCTCCGGCTCACGCTTCATTGTCGACGTCCGACCGGTAGCGAGCGTCCCCGTCCGGTGTGTAGAGGTCGACAACGTCGACCACCTATACCTCGCGAGCCGTTCGATGGTCCCGACCCACAACTCCACCCTGGGCATGGATTTCATGCGGAGCTGCTCGATTCGGCACGGCTTGGCGAGTGTCATCTTCTCGCTCGAAATGAGCCGGACCGAAATCGTCATGCGTCTGCTGTCCGCCGAGGCGAAGATCAAGCTGGGCGATATGCGGTCGGGGCGGATGAGTGATGACGACTGGGCGAAGCTGGCGCGGCGGATGAGTGAGATTTCCGAATCGCCGCTGTTCGTGGATGATTCGCCCAACCTCACCATGATGGAGATCCGCGCGAAGGCGCGTCGTTTGAAGCAGCGGCACGACCTACGCCTGGTAGTTGTGGACTACCTCCAGCTGATGACCTCCGGCAAGAAGGTCGAATCCCGGCAGCAGGAAGTCTCGGAATTCTCCCGAAGCCTCAAGCTGCTGGCGAAGGAACTCGAGGTTCCGGTGGTCGCCATCTCGCAGCTGAACCGTGGTCCGGAACAGCGAACGGATAAGCGGCCGATGGTGTCCGACCTTCGTGAGTCCGGCTGTCTCCCGGCGTCGACGCGAATCCTGCGAGCAGACACCGGAAATGAAGTCACGCTGGGCGAACTGCTGACCAGCGGCGAACAGCCACTGGTGTGGTCGCTCGACGAGCGCATGCGCATGGTCGCGCGTCCGATGGTGAAGGTGTTCCCCAGCGGCCGGAAAGAAGTCTTTCGCCTGCGCCTGGCCTCCGGCCGCGAGGTCGAGGCGACCGGCAATCACCCGTTCCTGACCGTGGATGGGTGGATCCCCCTGGAAAAGCTCGCTGTCGGCGACCGCCTTGCGACCCCACGTGTCGTTCCCGAACCGGTGCACACCGAGCGCATGGCGGACGCGGAAGTGATCATGCTCGCGCACATGATCGGTGACGGCTCCTGTGTGAAGGGGCAGCCGATCCGATACGCCAGCATCGATGAGGAGAACCTCGCCGCGGTGAGCACCGCCGCAGCGCATTTCGGCATCACGCCCGTCCGCGACGAGTATGCCGCCGCCCGGGTGACGACGCTGCGCCTGCCCGCGCCGTACCGCCTCACACACGGCAAGCGCAATCCGATCGCCGCATGGTTGGACGAACTGGGACTCTTCGGCCTCCGCAGCTACGAAAAGTTCATCCCGCAGCGCATTCACACGCTACCCAACGATCAGGTTGCACTGTTCATCCGGCACCTGTGGGCAACCGATGGTTCGGTGCGATGGGACGTGAAGGGACGCCAGGCCCGCATCTATTACTCCAGCACCAGCCGTCGACTCATCGATGACCTCGCGCAACTGCTGCTCCGCGTCGGTGTCCACGGACGCATCAGGCAGGTCCGCAAACCGGGCTACCGTGACGGCTGGCACCTCACCATCGACGGCGCGGACAATCAGACAATCTTCCTGAAGAACATCGGCGTTCACGGTGCCAGGGGAACAGCCGCTGAGGCGGCGCTGCTCGAACTCGAGCCAATGACTCGAAACACCAACGTAGACACGGTACCCAAGGAGATCTGGAACAAGGTTCGCACCCTGCTGGCCACCAAGGAGATCTCACATCGCGAGTTCCAGGCTGCCATGGGCTCCCGCTTCTGCGGTTCCACCATGTGGAAGCACTCCCCGAGCCGTTCTCGCCTGGCGCGCGTCGCCGCCGTCTTGGACGACGCCGATATCGAGATGTTCGCGACGAACGACGTCTTCTGGGACCGCATCGTCGAGATCACCAGCCTCGGCGAGCAGGACGTCTACGACGGCACCGTTCCCGGCACACACAACTTCGTGGCACAGGGGATCGCCGTCCACAACAGCCTCGAACAGGACGCCGATATGGTCATCCTGCTGCACCGCCCCGACGCCTTCGAACGGGACGACCCGCGCGGCGGCGAGGCCGACCTCATCCTCGGCAAGCACCGCAACGGCCCCACCGCGACGATTACCGTTGCGCACCAGCTGCATTTGAGCCGGTTCGTGGATATGGCACGCGGCTAACGCGTTGTTGTTGTTGTAGGGTCTCACGCCGCGCTTCATGATCTCACGATCAACTTCAGGTCGACTTCGTATATGAAGCGGTTGTGAGACGGGCAGCCAAACTGCCCCGACGACTTACTGCGCGCACGCGCGGCAGCAGAGGTAGCCCACATCGACGCTTTAGCAACGCAATACAGCCACAGATACGCACTCGTTCCGCTGCTGAGCTCTGAGTGACCACCACCCTCAGTTCCAAGCCCAACCCGGCCTCGTGGTGACAAGATGGCTCGTGTGAGCGATAGCGCCTGGGCCAAAGCTGCGGTGCTCGATGCATGCTTCTTCGGCGATGGCCGCCTCAATATCGGCGGTATCCAACGTCTGGCCGCTGGTCTCGCAGCGCGCGACGCCGAGCTGTGGATTCCAGAAGTTGTGATGCTGGAGTTTGCAGTGCATGCCTGGGAAGACCTGAGGTCGCAGCGTCAGATGCACAAGAGGTTGCGCCGGGCAGGCCTTGCCGAGGACCCACCGCTCTCAGACCTCGACAGTGCGCAGATCGCCGACAAGCTGCGCAAGACATGCGCCGGCATTCCGAACGTCATCGTCATCGGGTTGACCGGAGAATCAGCAATGGCTGGCCTGCGTGATCAGATCCTGGGCACCGGTCCCGGCTCTGTGAAGACCGGCGTGCGTACTGGTGCCGCCGATTCCGCCTGGGTGCGCGGTGTCCTCGACCGGGCCGGCAACGAGCTGCGGTCCGTCGTCTTCCTCAGTGGCAACGAGGCCGATGTGGTGAAGACCGTGCTGACGCTCGGCCACGCGAAGAGCGATATACGGATTTGGAAGCAATCCGGCGCGGCACTCGAACAAGAGATGCTCGACAAGTTCTTCGGCCCAGCGCCTGCCCCACCTCCGCCTGTTGAGCAAATCGACGTGGTCGCGGTGCTCGGGATCGTCGCTGCGTCGCTGCAGAGCGACTATGAAGAGGCGTGGAAGGCCTACGATCGTCATGGGCCGCCCCCGGAATGGATCGACATCGTCGACGTCAGCATCGGCAGGGATCATGACTGGGGCGAGGACGCCGAGATCGAAACGATGATGGATCCCGAAGCCGAAGTCGCAGCCGGTGTGGAGCTTGTTGACGTTGCAGTGATGGACGTATACGCCACCGACGAGGACGGAACCGGCGTGATGGTCGACTACACCGTGCGTCTGCTCGCCGATGTCCGAGTCGAAGGCCAGAAGATCGATAACGATGGCAACGGATACTGGGACTGGGTGATTCTGCGTGACCGTCTGTTGACCGTGCCTTACACCGCAGAGCTCCGCGACGGTGCCCTGCTCGACATTACCCAGACCGGCCCAGCCGAAAACGACACCGCATCACCACGTTTCGATGACAATTTCGATGCCTATCAGTGGCTCTACACAGAGGAACTGAGCGAGTGGCAGCACATCACCGTCCATCCCCTCGGCGATGATCTCGACCTACCAAAGATGTTCGAGCTGCGAGGCCCAGGTGGGCGGGTCGAAAAGGCGGAATTGGTTCACCCAGCTGACCTCATTGAGGACTGGACACTGGAGTTTGAGACAACGGGCGCAAGCATCAACTCTACTTACGACCACACCGCCCGAGCCGCGCTGGGTCGTCATGACTCGTTCGACGTCTTCCCACCCGCCTCGCTAAGCAGCAGTACTCGCCAAGCACGAGGATCGTCGTCGCAGCCTTACTCAGCGTTGGCCCAGGTGTGGGCGTTCCTCATGGGAGCATCAGGAGGTAGGTAACACCACAGATTTGAATGGAGCAGCGCGCAAGTGGGCCGTCCCCAATGAATGAGACCACTTGGCATTAGAGTCCTGTTTGGCCTGATGGGGGCCGAGAAGGGACACTGATCGACATGGCAGGACGCAAGCGGCATTCCGCGGAGGACATCGTGCGGAAGCTGCGCCGTGCCGACGAGCTGACCGCCGCCGGTAAGACCGGCGAGGAAGCCGCCGCCGAAATCGGGATATCGGCAGCGACGCTGTACAACTGGCGCCGCCAGTACGGCGGCGTGGACACCGACGCCGCCAAGGAACTCAAGGAGCTGCGCGAGCAGAACGCCCGCCTCAAGCGGCTGCTCGCCGACGCCGAGCTGGAGAAGGACGCGCTGCGGGAGATCGCTCGGGGAAAATTCTGAGCCCAGC
>NZ_JASCXP010000144.1:0-16119 GCF_030010695.1 Nocardia sp. CC201C | reverse complement strand
CAGTCGGGGTGCCGCCGCCGAAGGCCGAATCCCCGGTGGCGGGGGCACTTCCGCCGAAGGCGGAGTTCTCGGTGGCGGGCGCGCTACCGCCGAAGGCGGAATTCCCGGTGGGCGCGCTACCGCCGAAGGCAGAGTCCCCCGTGGTTGGCGCACTGCCGCCGTATGCCGAATCCCCGGTGGTGCGCGAACCACCGCCGAACGCCGAATCCCCCGTACCACGCGAACCACCGCTGAGCGCCGGACTTCCGGTGGTGGGCGTGCTGCCACCGAACGCCGTCGGCGCGGTCGCGGAAGCGCTGCCGTTGATCGGGGCGGCGAACTCCGAGCGGAAGTCGGTCGGGCGCGAATTCTGCTGGGCGGATTCGGGTTCGGCGGTGCGGTGGCTGCCGGAGTTGCTCCACTGCGCGGGGGCCTCGGGCGGGCTCAGGCGTCCGAGCGCGGCGTGTCCGCCAGTGTCTACGCCGGTCAGCGTCGAATTCGCCGCATACCGTGAGTCCGAGGTATCGGGGTGGGTGAGGCGGTAGTTCTCGGACCGGGAGGTCAGTGAGTGCCCCAGGTCGGAGGTGTAGTCGGCATCCATGGCCGACATTCTTACCGGGCCGCCGTGAACCCCGCGCTCCGGGGCTGAGACGAATCCGTTTTGCGAACAACAATTTTGGGGATGGAATGGATATCGCCAGTTCAACCCAACTGGGTCATGCCCGCCGCCACCACCTGTGCCACATTGAGCACTTCCTCGGCGGTCGGCAGCGTCATACCGTCCAGCGCGTGCAGGCGGTCGGTACTGGCGATGGCGAACATGGCCGACACCCAGGCCGCCGCGCAGGCGCGCAGCGTTCCGGGTTTGACCGGTCCGGGCGCGCTGGCCTGCAATACCCGGGCGGTCACGTCCAACAGCTGATCACGCATGGAGCGCAACTGCTTACGGACGTCCGGATGGGTATCGGCCTCGCGCCACATGATCACGCGGAGCACAGAGGAGTGGTGGTCGCGCAGGTTCAGCGCGGCATCCAGGTTCACCAGGCTGGTGGCCGGATCGCCGGGGGCGATCACCGCGGCGATGTCCTCGATCGGCCGAGCGGGCACCCGTTCGGTCATCAAGGCGGTGAGGATCGCTTCCTTCGTGGGGAAGTAGTAGAAGACGAGACCCTTGGGTACACCCGCGGCCGCGGCGATGGCGGCGGTGGGGGTCGCGTCGAAGCCCTGTGCCGCGAACAGCTTTTCGGCGGCATCCAGGATGAGCTGACGGGCGTCACCGTCGACCTTGCGGCTGCGGCGACGCCCCGCTCGCGGTTCAGGCATGTGTATCAGTGTGCCGTATGCATGCGTCCCGCGACCTGTGGAAGCGCCGCCAAGGCGACCACGACGGTCAATACGCCCACGATCCACGCCGTCCACGACGCGTTGGTGTAGGAGCTGAAGTTCATCACCCACGGGGAGAGGAACAGCAGCGCGCCCAGCACGGCCATGGCGTAGTCGGCGGTGGCACCGGCGACCTTGGCGAGCTGCGCCAGGCCGGTGGCGGCGATCAGGACGCCGAGGACGATCAACGTCCACATCGCCCGGTTGCTGGTATCCACCCAGATGGGCGACAGGGCCGCGATGGCCCCGAGGACGACGGCTACCGCGTCCTGTGCACGGCTGTCGGTGAACATGATGTGCCTCCTTCAAGGCTGTGGTTATCCTTCTTTCGTTCTAATCCTGATTGACCGCCCGATCAATAAATGTGCGGATACGATTCGGGAGCGATCTGGATGTGGTGCCCGACACAACCAAACCTCCGCGGTGACCCGAAAAGGTTAGGGTTGCCTCTATGTCGCAATCGGTGGAACACGTTCTAATCGTTGGCGCGGGGCTGGCGGGGCTCCGGACGGCCGAGGAACTGCGCCGAGCGGGTTATGAGGGGGAACTCACCCTCATCGGCGACGAGGACCGGGCACCCTACGACCGGCCGCCGCTGTCCAAGCAGTTCGTACGCGGCCAGACCGACGACACCGCGCTGCGACCGGTCGAGTTCTACGCCGAGCAGCGCATCGACCTGCGTCTGGGCACGGCCGTGACCGGCGTGGACACCGCGGCGCGACAGGTGACCCTGGCCGACGGCTCCACCCTCGACTACGACCAGCTCGTCCTCGCCACCGGTCTGCGACCCCGGCGGATTCCGGGCCTGCCCGAGGCGACCGGGGTGCACGTGCTGCGCTCGCACGCCGACGCGGCCCGACTGCGCGCCCACCTCACCGAGGCCCGACAGGCCGTGGTGGTAGGCGGTGGTTTCATCGGATGCGAACTGGCGGCCAGCTTCCGCGCCCACGGCGTGGCGGTGACGCTGGTGGAACCGCAGCCGACGCCGCTGGCCGCCGCACTCGGCACCGAGGTCGGCGAACTGGTGGCGCGGCTGCATCGGGCCGAGGGCGTGGACGTGCGCTGCGGCACCGGAGTGGCGGGGCTGCTCGTCGAGGACGATGCCGTGCGCGGCGTGCGATGCTCCGACGGATCCACGCTCGACGCCGATCTGGTGGTCATCGGCATCGGCTCGATTCCGGCGACCGACTGGCTCGCCGGGTCCGGCATTCCGCTCGCCGATCCCGCCGAGGGTGGCGGCGTCATCAGCGACGAGACCGGACGGACCGCGGTGGACGGGGTCTGGGCCGTGGGCGACGTGGCCGCCTGGCCGCACCGAAGCGGGCGCAACAAGCGCGTCGAGCACTGGACCAATGCCGGGGAGCAGGCCAAGACGCTGGCCTGCGCGCTACTGGGAGCCGAACTGCCCCCACCGCAGGTGTCGTACGTGTGGAGCGACCAGTACGACCTGAAGATCCAGGTGCTCGGACTGCCCGCGTCGGCCGACGAGGTCCGGATCATCGAGGATCAGGGTCGCAAGTTCCTCGCGCACTACTTCCGGAGTGGGGAACTGGTGGCCGTGGTCGGGGCGGGCATGACCGGCAAGGTCATGAAGATGCGCGCACGGCTCACCGAAACCCAGCCCGTGAGCTGAGCCGACGCTGTTCGCCTCCGCGACGGCGCGACCGCAGCCGCCCGGAATCGGCCCCGACATGGGAGGGTTCGCCATACCCGCGGTCGGACTCACCGCGATAGCGGTACCGCCGACCCGCCGCTGCGCGGGCTCCGATGCGCCACCGCTGCTCGAGCGCCTCGGCCGGAGCCGGTTCCCGAATTGGCCCGTGCACCGGTTTCGCGCTGTTCGCCGGACGCGATTCGCACCGCCCGCGCCGCATTCATTACCGTGGCAGGGGTGATCGTCGCGCTCATCGATTCGGGCCTGGGCATGCTGCCCACGGGTGCGTGGTTGCGGAAGCTGCGGCCCGACCTGGATCTGCTGTTGCAGATGGATCCCGACGGGGCCCCGTGGGGGCCCAAGCCCGAGCAGTGGGTCATCGACCGGGTGCTCGACACCGCGCGTACCTCCTTGCGCGAGGGCGCGGAAGTCATTGTGCTGCCCTGTAATACGGCCAGCGTGACGGCGCTGGAACACGTGCGCGCCGAGGTCGGCCCCGAGGTGCCGGTGATCGGCACCGTTCCGGCCATCAAACCCGCCGCCGCGGCCTGCTCGAAGGTGGCGGTCTGGGCGACCGCCGCCACCACGGCCAGCGCCTACCAGGCCGATCTCATCGCCCGCTTCGGCGGGAACGCCGAGGTCACGGGTGTGGCCTGTCACGGGCTCGCCGACGCCATCGACCGCGGCGACCTGCCCGCCATCGAACGCGCCATCGCCAGCGCCGCCGAGCGCACCCCGGCGGGCACCGAGGGCATCGTGCTCGGTTGCACCCACTACCCGCTGGTTCTCGATGCCATCCTCGCCGCCCTCCCCCGCGGCGTGCGCATCTTCGACAGCGCCGAGGCCGTCGCGGGCCAGACCCTGCGCCGCATGGACGCCCTGGGCCGCCCCACCGCGGGCACCGGTACGGTCCGCGTCCTCGCCAGCGGGCGTCCGGGTGAATTGCCTCCCGCCGCCGCCACTTTCGACTCCGGTCGGATGCTGGGCGCGGTGCCCGCACCGCTGCCGGGATAGCCGCTTCCGCCGCGCACGCGCGCGCTGTCGGTCCGCACCCGGTTTGACCGGCCCGACAGCGGGCAGATCTGCGGCATGAATACCGAAGAGGAACAGCGGATTCAGGAGAAATCCGCGAAACAGGATGAGCGGCTGATCGTTCCGGAACCGGAGGTCGAGGACAAACATCGCCGACGCGCCGCCGAAATCGCGGAAGCCTACGAGGACGAACGACCCACCACCGTGCTGCCCGGTTCCGACGGCATGGTCTCGGGCACCGTGGTCGCCGATTGGGTGGACGAGGACGACCGCCCGTGAAACGCAAACGGCGCCGCTCCTTTCGGAGCGACGCCGTCTACCGGTGATTCAGCGAATCACTTGATGATCTTGGTGACGCGACCGGCACCGACGGTGCGGCCACCCTCACGGATCGCGAAGCGCAGGCCCTCTTCCATGGCGATCGGCTGGATGAGCTTGACGCTCATCTCGGTGTTGTCGCCCGGCATGACCATCTCGGTGCCCTCGGGGAGGGTCACGACGCCGGTCACGTCGGTGGTGCGGAAGTAGAACTGCGGGCGGTAGTTGTTGAAGAACGGGGTGTGGCGGCCGCCCTCGTCCTTCGACAGGATGTACGCCTGGCCCTCGAACTCGGTGTGCGGGGTGGTGGTGCCCGGCTTGATGACGACCTGGCCGCGCTCCACGTCCTCGCGCTTGATACCGCGGACCAGCAGACCGACGTTGTCGCCCGCCTGGCCCTGGTCGAGCAGCTTGCGGAACATCTCGATGCCCGTGATGGTGGTCTTGGTCGACTTCTCGCGGATACCCACGATCTCGACCTCTTCGTTCACGTTGATGATGCCGCGCTCGACACGACCGGTCACCACGGTGCCACGACCGGTGATGGTGAAGACGTCCTCGATCGGCATCAGGAACGGCTTGTCGGTCTCACGGACCGGGTCCGGGATCGACTCGTCGACGGCGTTCATCAGGTCCATGACGGACTGCGCCCACTTCTCGTCGCCCTCGAGGGCCTTCAGGCCGGAGACGCGCACGACCGGGGCGTCCTCGTCGAACTCCTGCGAGGCCAGCAGCTCGCGGACCTCCATCTCGACGAGCTCGAGGATTTCCTCGTCGTCGACCATGTCGGCCTTGTTCAGCGCGACCAGGATGTAGGGCACGCCGACCTGACGGGCGAGCAGCACGTGCTCACGGGTCTGCGGCATCGGGCCGTCGGTGGCCGCCACGACCAGGATCGCGCCGTCCATCTGGGCGGCACCGGTGATCATGTTCTTGATGTAGTCGGCGTGACCGGGGGCGTCCACGTGGGCGTAGTGCCGCTTCTCGGTCTGGTACTCGACGTGGGAGATGTTGATCGTGATACCACGAGCCTTCTCCTCCGGAGCCTTGTCGATCTGGTCGAACGCGAAGCTCTGGTTCAGGTCCGGGTACTTGTCGTGCAGCACCTTGGTGATGGCCGCCGTCAGCGTGGTCTTGCCGTGGTCGACGTGACCGATGGTGCCGATGTTGACGTGGGGCTTCGTCCGCTCGAACTTCGCCTTCGCCACTGTTGTCCTCCTGGACTAGTAGTGCGTTGCTTTGCAGCAGTGCGTTGTTTTTCTTACAGGGGGTCGTTCAGCCGACCGACTCGGGGCGGATACTCGCGAATCCGCCCCGGCAGCGAACTACTCGCCGGTCGCCTTGGCGATGATCTCCTTCGACACGTTGGCCGGAACCTCCGCGTACGAATCGAACACCATGGAGAAGTTGGCCCGGCCCTGGGTCTTCGACCGCAGGTCACCGATGTAGCCGAACATCTCCGAGAGCGGAACCAGCGCCTTGACGACACGGGCACCACTGCGTTCCTCCATGGCCTGGATCTGGCCACGGCGGGAGTTCAGGTCGCCGATCACTTCGCCCATGTAGTCCTCGGGCGTGGTGACCTCGACAGCCATCATGGGCTCGAGGATCACCGGACCGGCCTTGCGGGCCGCTTCCTTGAGGGCCTGCGCACCCGCGATCTTGAACGCCATTTCCGACGAGTCGACCTCGTGGTAAGCGCCGTCCAGCAGCAGGGCCTTGACGTTGACCAGCGGGAAGCCGGCGAGCACACCGTACTGCATGGCGTCCTGGATACCGGCGTCGACCGACGGGATGTACTCGCGCGGAACGCGGCCACCGGTGACCTTGTTCTCGAACTCGTAGGTCGCGCCGTCCTCACCCGTGAAGGGCTCCAGGCCGATGATGACACGGGCGAACTGACCCGAACCACCGGTCTGCTTCTTGTGGGTGTACTCGTGCTTCTCGACCGGCTTGGTGATGGTCTCGCGGTAGGCCACCTGCGGCTTGCCGATATTCGCCTCGACCTTGAATTCGCGCTTCATGCGGTCGACGTAGATATCGAGCTGGAGCTCGCCCATGCCGCCGATGACGGTCTGGCCGGTCTCCTGATCCAGCTTCACGTTGAAGGTGGGGTCCTCCTCCGCGAACTTCTGGATGGCGGTGCCCAGCTTCTCCTGGTCGGCCTTGGTCTTCGGCTCGATGGCCACCTCGATGACCGGATCCGGGAAGGTCATGGACTCCAGCACGATCTGGTTCTGCGGATCGCACAGGGTGTCGCCGGTCGTGGTGTCCTTCAGGCCGATGACCGCGTAGATGTGGCCGGCCTGGGCCTCGGTGACCGGGTTCTCCTTGTTGGAGTGCATCTGGAACAGCTTGCCCAGACGCTCCTTCTTGCCCTTGGTCGAGTTGATGACCTGGGCGCCGGAGTCGACCTTGCCCGAGTACACCCGGACGTAGGTCAGCTTGCCGAAGAACGGGTGGGTGGCGACCTTGAACGCCAGCGCGGCGAACGGCTCGGTGACGCTCGCGTCGCGGTGCAGGATCTCCTCTTCCTTACCCGGGACGTGGCCGTCGGTGCCACCGTCGTCCAGCGGGTTCGGCAGGTAGTCGATCACGGCGTCGAGCATGGGCTGCACGCCCTTGTTCTTGAACGCCGAACCGCACAGCACCGGGTAGAGCTCGGAGTTGACGGTCATCTTGCGAATCGCGCCCTTGATCTCCTCGATGGAGAGCTCCTCGCCGCCGAAGAACTTCTCCAGCAGCGCCTCATCGGACTCGGCGACGGTCTCGAGCAGCTCCTGGCGGTACTGCTCGGCCTTCTCGGCCAGGTCGGCCGGGATCTCGACGACCTCGTACTGCTCGCCGAGCTTGGTCTCGCCCTTCCAGACCTTGGCGTTCATCTCGACCAGGTCGACGACGCCCTCGAAGGTGTCCTCGGCGCCGATCGGCAGCTGCAGGACCAGCGGCTTGGCGCCCAGGCGGTCCTTGATGGTCTGGACGGTGAAGTAGAAGTCCGCGCCCAGCTTGTCCATCTTGTTGACGAAGCAGATACGCGGCACGTCGTACTTGTCCGCCTGCCGCCACACCTGCTCGGACTGGGGCTCGACACCCTCCTTGCCGTCGAAGACGGCGACGGCACCGTCGAGCACGCGCAGCGAGCGCTCCACCTCGACGGTGAAGTCGACGTGACCCGGGGTGTCGATGATGTTGATCTGGTTGTCTTTCCAGAAACAGGTCGTCGCGGCCGACGTGATGGTGATGCCGCGTTCCTGCTCCTGCGCCATCCAGTCCATGGTGGCGGCGCCGTCGTGCACCTCACCGATCTTGTAGGTGATACCGGTGTAGAAGAGGATGCGTTCGGTGGTCGTCGTCTTACCGGCATCGATGTGGGCCATGATGCCGATGTTGCGGACCTTGTTCAGGTCGGTGAGCACGTCCTGTGCCACGGAAATCTTCCCCGCTCTTAGCTAGTGGGATCTTCGGGTGCGACCCTGGCTTTGCTCCGGGTCATCTCTGTCTCAACGTCCGGCGCGACCGCGAAGTGCCGCGCCGGACCGTGACTCGACGCCCGGGCATCGCCGGGCACCGGATCACCAGCGGTAGTGCGCGAAGGCCCGGTTGGACTCGGCCATCTTGTGGGTGTCCTCGCGACGCTTCACCGAAGCGCCCAGGCCGTTGCTGGCGTCGAGGAGCTCGTTCGCCAGACGCTCGACCATGGTCTTCTCGCGACGGGCGCGCGAGAAGTTGACCAGCCAGCGCAGCGCCAGGGTGTTGGCGCGGCCCGGACGGACCTCGACCGGCACCTGGTAGGTGGCGCCACCGACGCGGCGGGGCTTGACCTCGAGCGACGGCTTGACGTTGTCCAGCGCGCGCTTGAGGGTCACGACCGGATCGGTGCCGGTCTTCTCGCGAGCCTGCTCGAGGGCACCGTAGACGATGCGCTCGGCGGTCGACTTCTTGCCGTCCAGGAGGATCTTGTTGACCAGCTGGGTCACCAGCGGGGAGCCGTAGACCGGGTCGTTGATCAGCGGACGCTTGGGAGCGGGGCCCTTGCGCGGCATATCAGCTCTTCTCCTTCTTGGCGCCGTAGCGGCTGCGGGCCTGCTTGCGGTTCTTCACACCCTGGGTGTCGAGGGAACCGCGGATGATCTTGTAGCGCACACCCGGGAGGTCCTTCACACGACCGCCGCGAACGAGCACCATCGAGTGCTCCTGCAGGTTGTGACCCTCACCGGGGATGTAAGCCGTGACCTCGACCTGGCTGGTCAGGCGAACACGGGCGACCTTGCGGAGCGCCGAGTTCGGCTTCTTCGGGGTCGTGGTGTACACGCGGGTGCACACGCCACGACGCTGCGGGCTCCCCTTGAGGGCCGCAGTCTTGGTCTTGGCGACCTTGTCGCGGCGACCCTTGCGGACCAGCTGGTTGATGGTTGGCATAGACCGGCTTTCCTTATTAGTAACCAGGTGTCTGGAACTTCATGTCTGTATTCATTTGCGGCGCGCCCGGGGCCTCCGTGGTTACGCAGGCTGCCGCCTCCGGACCCGTCGTTCACGCCGCGGTCATTCGAGCTTTCCGCCCAGTTCCCGCGACATTTCGTTGTCACGAGGTCGGGCGTGTCGTGCGCAGCTTACACGCCCTGTTCAGGGCACGCTGAACCGGTCAGCCGCTCTCGCTGGCCTACGTACTGCGCACGAACCTGCCCGCATGCTTCCGGGCACAGCGATCCACGATACCCGCCGGCGTTTCCGGGAGCAAAAACGGGGTCCCGGAGTGGTATGGACGCGGGCAGGTAGATCGACTAGCGGGCCAGGTTCAAGGTGAGCTCCACCAGCTTGCGCGCGGCCTCGCAGGGATCCGGATGTGACCCTCCCGCACGGTAGTTCACCCACCAGCCCACGATTCCGGCATCCGCGGCCGGGGCGAACACACCGCACGAATCGGGGTCGTTCGGCCGCCGCGTCTCCAGCGATCGACGCCCCTGCACGGTGATGTCGTTGGTCACATAGCCGAGGCGCTCGTTGTTCTTCTTCTCGTTGGCCAGCGACCCGAGCTCGTACCAGCTGAGCGTCACCATGCCGCTGCCCGAGGAACCGCCGTCCAGATCCCACATGCAGACCGCCCCGTTGAAGGACGGGTTCACGTAGGTGCCCTCGCCGACGGTCTTGCCGATGTCCTCCAGCGAGACCACCTCGCATTCGCGCAGCAGCTTGTCGAAGTTGGTGTTGATGCGCCCGCCGCCGTCGCCGGTGGTACCGCCCGCCGGGAGGGCGGTGCCCTCGATGGTCCGGCCGCAGCCGGCGAGGGTCGCGGTGAGCGCCAGGGCGGCCAGCGCCGCACCGGTGAGCCGGATGCCGCGCCGTCCGCGCGTGCGCGCCGTGCCACCGCCCGTCATGCCGCCGCCTCTCATGCCGTTGCCCCTCATCCGAGTCGCTGCACGGTCAGTTCGGCCAGTCGGCGGCTGCGGTCGCACGGATTGCCGAGCCCCTCGCTGCCGAACAGGCCGTAGGAGATGGACCATTCGAAGAAGTCGTCGTCCAGCTGCACCGCCAGGTCGCACACCCGGTTGCTGGGGTCCAGGGCCTGGAAGCCGGTCTTGCCGCCGACCTCGATGGTCTCCGGATCGCGACCGACGCTGGCCACCCAAGCCTTCTCGCGGTCGATGGGACTGCCGCGGTAGGAGGCGAAGGTGACGCTCGCGCCGCCGACCCCGCCGCCCTGCCAGTTGCAGCCGACGGAGTTCTTGAACACCCGGGTCACCGCGCCGAGGGCGCCGATATCGCGCACCTCGTCGTCGGTGACGTGGCCGCATTCGCCCACGAAGGGACCCAGCGTGGCCACCCTGGGCGGTGGGCGCAGCCCGGTCGGTGTATCGGATTCCTGCTTCCCCCCGCACGCCGACAGCAGCAGAGCGAAGGTCATCCCCGTGACAATCGCCGACGTCATCCGCATGGCACGAACTCTACCGACATCGCGGGATTCGGCTCGTCCGAGCGGTTCGCCACGGCGTTGCCGCATCCGATCAGAGGTTGCCGCGGGCCTCCTGTTCGCGCTCGATGGCCTGGAAGAGGGCCTTGAAGTTGCCCTTGCCGAAGCCGAGGGAGCCGTGGCGTTCGATGAGTTCGAAGAAGACGGTGGGGCGGTCGGTGACGGGTTTGCAGAAGATCTGGAGCAGGTAGCCGTCTTCGTCGCGGTCGACCAGGATGCCGCGACGCTGGAGCTCTTCCACGGGGACGCGGACGTGGCCGATGCGGGCGCGCAGTTCCGGGTCCTCGTAGTAGGTGTCGGGCGTGGCGAGGAATTCGATGCCCTCGCGGCGCAGGCAGTCCACGGCGGTGAGGATGTCACCCGTGGCCAGGGCGATGTGCTGGACGCCCGGGCCCCGGTAGAACTCCAGGTACTCGTCGATCTGGGAGCGCTTGGGGCCGTCGGCGGGTTCGTTGAGGGGGAACTTGACGCGGTGGTTGCCGTTGGCGACGACCTTGGACATGAGCGCCGAATAGTCGGTGGCGATATCGTCGCCCACGAATTCGGCCATGTTCTCGAAACCCATGACGCGGCGGTAGAACTCGACCCACTCGTCCATGCGCCCCAGCTCCACGTTGCCGACCACGTGGTCGATGGCCTGGAAGAGGCGGCGCGGTGCGCCGGGGCGCGGTTCGTAACCGGAGGTGCGCGCGATATAGCCGGGCAGATAGGGGCCGGTGTAGCGGGAACGGTCGATCAGGGTGTGCCGGGTCTCGCCGTAGGTGGCGATGGCCGCGGCACGCACCGTGCCGAATTCGTCTGTCTCGTCGTGCGGTTCGACCAGCACGGTCGCGCCCTGGGCGCGGGCGTGGGCGATGCAGCGGTCCACGTCCGGGACCTCGAGCGCGATGTCGACGACTCCGTCCCCGTGCCGATCATGGTGTGCCACCAGGGAACTCGCCGGATCCACCGCCCCCTTGACGACGAATCGGACGCCACCGCTGCGCAGTACGTACGCCTTGTGGTCGCGGTTGCCGGTCTCGGGACCCGAGTACGCCTCCAACCGCAGCCCGAAGGCGGATTCCAGATAGTGCGCGGCCTGGGTGGCGTTGCCCACCACCCACACGAGCGCGTCCCAGCCCAGCACCGGGAACGGGTCGGCGGCCGCGTCGTGGTCCACCAGACCGACGAGGCGACGCAATTCGTCCTCGGGCGGTGCGTCGGTGGCCGTGGGCCGATTCGGCGGTTGAACAGGTGCGGCGGTTGCCTCGATGCTCATGAGACCAGGAAAGGCCGATGGCCGCTGATGGGCAATATCGGCGATTTTCAGTAGACACCCTGGTGAATTGCGTCACCATCTTGCCGTTGGTGCTGGACAATTTGAATAGAACACCCTGCGAACGGAGATCCGCCATGGCACGCACTCCCGCCAAGCTGGACGAGCTGGACCTGGCCATCCTCACCGCCATGCACGAGCATCAGAAGGCGGGCATCCTCGAGTTGTCCCGCCGTACTCGAGTGGCCCGCGCGACCGTGCAGTCACGCATCGCCCGGATGGAGGAGGCCGGGGTCATCGCCTCCTACGACCCCCAGATCGATGTCAGCGCAGCCGGTTTCGATGTGGAAGCCTTCGTCACCCTGGAGATCGCGCAAGGTGCGCTGGAGGCGGTGGCCGCCGATCTGGCCGCCATCCCGGGCGTGCTGGAAGCGTACGCCACCACCGGTTCCAGCGATGTGCTGTGCCGTATCGGCGCGGACTCCCACGCCGGTCTGCAAACGGTGCTGCTGAGTATCGACCGCACCACCTCGGTGGTGCGCTCGCACAGCGTGATCGTGCTGTCCACGGTGGTGCCGCGCCGCACCCTGCCGCTGCTGCGCACCCTCACCCCCACCGCCACCAGCAAGGCCCCGGCCTACCGCAACGCGCACTGAGCGGGCCGCGCGGCGAGCGAGGCAACCTGATCCATGCCTCGCCTCCGGCAGCACAGCGACTCCGGTTCCCGGTCGTGAACACTGATCACGCACCGTCTCCGCGTGGGCGGCGCGGCACTGCCGGGGCGGCTGGTCAACGTCGGTGCAGGCGGGTGATGAGGCCGCGCACGTGGGCTTCGGCGACGGCGCGGGACTGGGTGGGGTCGCCGGATTCGAGGGCTTCCACGATGCGGCGGTGTTCGCGCAGGGCGGTGCTGCGGTTGCGGTCGTGGCTCCACAGGTCGCCGCGGTAGAGGTGGGCCTGGGATTCGAGGCGGGCGAGTTCCTCGGCGAGGGTGGGGTTTCCGGCGCGGTCCCGGATGAAGGTGTGGAATTCCAGGTCCAGGGCGGTGTCGCGGGCCGGGTCGGCGTCACCGCGCAGGTTGTCCGCCTGGGCGTCGAGCATGCCGGTGAGTTGCACCAGGTCGGCTTCGGTCAGGCGGGTGGCGGCCTCGGCGGCGGCGAGACCGTCGAGCACCGCGCGCACGGCCAGCACATCGCGAATCCGGGCGTCGTCCACCACGGCCACCCGCGCCCCCGCGTGCGGGACGTTCACGGCCAGACCCTCGTAGATGAGCTGCTGCACGGCCTCGCGGACCGGGCTGCGGCTGACGCCGAGGCGACCGGACAGGGCGAGCACGCTCAGCGGCGCGCCGGGTTCCAGTTCACCGGAGAGCACCAGCTGCCGCAGCTGCCGGTGTACCGAGGGGCCGAGCAGGGCGGCGCTGGTGTCGTCGGCCATGGGGTCCTTTCTCGCTGGCTCGAAACTACATCCGCGGCCGGTAGTTGGCCCGCACCCGCTCGGCGAGGAAGTCGGCGGCGGTCACGGGCGGGTAGACGCCGCGCGGACCCTGGATGACGGCGTCGCGGTCGGCCTGCGCGAAATAGGCGATGCTGTAGCGCTCACCCTGGTACTCGTCGCGGCCCGGACTGCGCACGCGATGGAAGTTGGAGGGCAGCAGATCATCGCTCCAGCGGGTGAGCATATCGCCGATATTGCAGGTGATCAGCGAGGACGAGGGCGTGATGGAGGTCCATGCTTGTTCGTCCATCTCCTTGCCGGGGCAGACCTGGAGCCCGCCCTGCCCGTCGCGTTGGAACAGCAGGGTGAGGCAGTCGAAGTCGGTGTGCGCGCCCGCCCGCCAGCGACCGGGCACATCGCGCAGTTCCTCGGGAACGGCGAAGTAGTGCAGCAGTCGCAGGGTGCTCTGGTAGTGCTCCGATTCCGGATCGTGCGCGGCGGTGAAGTGGTCGCGCGGCAGCCCGAGCCGGTCGGCGAAACAGGACAGCACCCGCATGGCCACGCTCCAGCACCGATGCTCGAAATCCAGGATGGCGGAGACGAATCCGGGCAGTTCGGCCTCGGTCGGCCACAGGCTCGCCATATGCGGTCGAGTGATCTGATAGGACTCCTTCTGGTCGGGCACGCCGATGGAGGGCCGCACCTGGCTCAAGCTCTCCCAGCCCGCATTGTCGGCTTTGACCAGCGGGTATCGCGCCTTCACCGATTCCGGCAGCGCGAAGAAGGCCGCGGCGCGGGCGAAGGCGTCGTCCAGCTGCCACTGCGGGATACCGTGCCCGGAGAGCTGGAAGAAGCCGATCTCGGTGGCGGCGGTCCACAGCTGTTCGGTGATCTCGGCGCGACGGTTCTCGAAGTCGGTGAGGTCGATGACGCGGATCTCACGGGTGGTCTCCGCGCCGAGTCCACCCATGCGCTTCTCGCGGTCGACTTCGGACAGGTCGTATCCGGTTGTCATGGTTACCCTTTCGGTCGGCTCAGTCGGTGGCCGCGATGCCGCGGTCCAGGAATTCGGTGGTGATCAGGTCGGCGGCGGTCAGGGTGGTGGGCACGTTCGCGCCGCCGCGGCGCAGGATGGGGGCGAATTCGTCGATGACCCGCTGCACCCGCGCGGAGTCGAAACTGCCGATGACACCGTCGGTGTCATTGCCGATCAGTCCGTTGTCGATGAGCGCCCGGGAACCGAAGGCGGCGAGTTCGGCGCTGTAGGGACTGAAATTGGCGCTCTTGTCGACCACATCGACGACCACCTCGTTCACGTGGCTGGGATCGGCGCGGAAATCGGCTGTCGCCCTTTGGATCATGGGCACCAGGCGGCGCAGGCAGGGGCGCAGTTCGTCGAGTCTGTCGGCGCGCACGTTCACGGTGCGGGCGTAGCCCTCGTAGCCGACGTCGCGCAGCAGCTGGTAGGCCACCGGCTTGTTCCAGGCCCGCACCTCGTGCTCGTAGACGTAGGGTTCGGAGTTGGCGAAGCCCTGCTGGGCGAAGGACGGATCGGCGACGAAGCGCGACGGTGAATTGTCGTAGGAGGCGTCGATCTGCTCGGCCCGCACCAGCCCGCGCGCCACCAGCCAGTCCGGGTACAGCTGTCCCTGCGAAACCACGATGGGCGCACCGGATGCGCCGATATCGGCGATGCCCCGCCAGTCCGGGTGCGTCGCCGGATCCCACATGAGCAGCTGCGGGCTGTAGCGCAGCAGGGTGGTGACACCGATCAGCGGCTGCTGCCCGGCCGCGGCGATGGCATGTTCGGAGTGCGCCAGGCCCAGGGTGATGGAGTCGTCGACGTACATCTGGGAGGGCACGGTCTGGAAGCCGATGGCCGGGCCGCCCGCGCGGATCTCCAGTTCCACGCCGGTGTCCTTGCCGTCCACCACCAGCGGGCCGGTGACCCGGTTGTTGTCGGAGTCCACGCGGTAGCCGGGTCCGAGCAGGCCGAAGAGGGGGCCGGAATCGGTTTCGGGTTCCCATTGGAGTTGGACGACGACGGTGTCGGGGCAGGTTCCGGCCAACTGCTGTTCGGCTGGGGCCGAAGGCAATTCGACGGCGGTAGTGTCGGTTTCGGAGCCGGAGCAGGCGGCGAGGGTCGCGACCGCGAGGGCGGTCAGCGCGGCCACGCGGGCACGGCGAAGACAGGTGTGCATGGGTTCTCCACAGTGTGAGGATGGAATTCAGCGACCGGAGGCGTGCCAGCGGCCGACGGTGAGACGCTGCGCGGCGGTGCAAAGGGCGAAGACGGTGACGCCGAAGAGGGCGGCGAGCAGCAGTGCGGCGAGCATGTCCTCCGATTGCAGCCGCGCTCGGTAGGTGTCGAGCAGGGTGCCGATGCCCGGCTGCCCCTTGGCGAAGAACATGTCACCGATGATCGCGCCGGTCACCGCGAGCCCGGCGGCGGTGCGCAGGCTGGTGAGGATGGAGGGCAGCGCGGCGGGCAGTTCCAGTGACAGCAGGCGGCGCAGCCGAGTGGCCCGGCCGAGAGTGAACAGTTCGCGCAGGTTGGCGTCCACGGACTGGATGCCGAACAGGGTCATGGCGATGATCGGGTGCACGGCGATGAGTACGCAGACGATGGTCCGGGCGGACATGCCGTAGCCGAACCACAGGCCGATGAGCGGCACCACGGCCAGTACCGGAATGGCCTGGAGCACAACGGCGTACGGGTACACCACGCGCTCGATCGCCCTGGCCTGGCTCATCAGCACCCCGATAGCGACGCCCAGGACCGCGGCGACCAGCAGCCCGACCAGGGCCACCCGCGCGGTTACCGCGAGTGCCCGCAGCATGGTCTCGACGGTGGCCGGGTCCAGCAGCGATTCGGTGAGCACGGCGTGCGGCGGCGGCAGCAGGAAGCGCCGGTCGGGGGCGAGCAGCAGCAGCGATACCGCGTACCACGTCCCGAGGGCGAGGCCGACGCACACCGCGGGCACCAGGGCCTTGGCGAGCAAGGGACGGATGGTCGAGCGGGTCGACGCGCCCAGCGTGGGGGGGGGCCGAACCCCGGCCCCCCCCGCGGGGGGGGGGCCCCGGGGGCCCCGC
>NZ_JASCXP010000143.1:0-16127 GCF_030010695.1 Nocardia sp. CC201C | reverse complement strand
CCGGGCCATCGCCGAGGCCGGACATATCGGCGTCATCCGATATGTCTCGGATCGGCGTCCCGGCGCGGAGTGGATGGCGGGCAAACCGCTGCTGGCCGCGGAGGTCGCGGCACTACAGGCGATGGGCCTGAGCATCGTGTCGTGCTATCAGTTCGGGAAGGGGCCGACGGCGGACTGGCGCGGCGGATTCGAGGCGGGCAAGCAGCATGCCCAGCGCGGCCTGGAGCTGCACAACGCGGCGGGCGGACCCGATACCGCGCCGATCTACGCCTCCATCGACGACAATCCCAGCGAGGGCGAGTTCCACGACCTCATCGCGCCGTACCTAGCAGGCTGGGAAGCGGTGCTCGGGCGGGAGCGCACCGGCGTGTACGCCAATACGCCGACCATCGACTGGACGCGCGGCGCGGGGCTGGGTTCCTGGTTCTGGCAGCACAATTGGGGCACCCCGAAGGGATTCGTGCACCCTGCGGCACACCTGCACCAGTTCGAGATCGACAAGCGCACCGTGGGCGGCGTCGGCGTGGATCTGAACGCCGTGCTGGCGCCGGACTACGGGCAATGGTGAACCCGCGGCGCTGAGTCTCGGCTGTCGGATACCCCGGCGCTCGCGGTGTCTCGGCCGAAGGGGCCTGGCTGTCGGGGGACCTCGGCCGTCGCGGTGCCCGGCCGCCGGACGCTACGTCAGGTCTGGGTGTGGCAGGTCGGGTCCTGCCGCAGATCGGGTTCGTCGGCGACCACCCGCAGTGCCGGGCGGCCCTCCGCCGCCACGGCCGGGGCCGCCGGAGCCCCGTGGGCGCTCCACGCCGCGCGGTCGCTGCGCCACGAGAACATCGACCAGCTGGACAGGGCCGAGAAGGCCGACCCCAGACTGCCGAACGAGCCCGCCGAGATGATCGAACCGAACGAGCCCGCCGATCCGATGGACAGCACCGATCCCACGCTGCCGATCGACAGGATCGAGTAGGACGATCCGATCGACAGGATCGAGCCCTCCGACCGGATCGACAGAATCGACCGCCGTGAATGCAGTCCCCGCACAGTCTCTTTCACCGCCGCCATGTCCCCGGTCTACCACAGTCCACCCCCGCCCGAAACATCCCGATGGGCGGGCCGACCGGTCGGTAGAAACGACAATGCCCGGGTGACCCCTGAAGTCACCCGGGCATCGGGTCGTCGCGATAGCGCCTACGCGACCGAGAAGAAGCCGATGGTCGGCAGGAACGAGCAGGTGATCGGCGCGGATTCCGGATCGGCCTGGGTGGTCAGCGAACCGGAGACCACGGCGACCACGCGGCCGCTACCGGTGTCGGCGATGGCCGACAGGGTGGCCGGGCCGTCGGGGTTGATCTTGGCCTCGTCGGTCAGGTTCAGCACGCCGGACTGCCGCGTATCCAGATTGATCCACTGCACGGTCATCGGCGGATGCTGCGCCTCGGTCGGGCTCTTGGTGCCCAGGGCGGTGAACACGAAACCGGTCTGACCGGCCTGCGGGCCGGGCGGGGGCAGCTGCGCGGGGCCGGGGACGGCCAGGGCGGTGCCGACCGAGTCGGAGGACGGGCCGATGCAGCCCTTGCCGATGGTGGGCCACAGGAACTGCGCGATGACCGGACCGTCCTGCGGGATGTCCGGGCCGCCGCCGCCACTGCCGTCCAGGAACTTGATGATCCGCTCGAGGGTCGACTTGATCTGCGGGGGCAGGTTCAGCGTGTTCAGGATCTGCTTCGCCTGATCCAGGATGGTCTGCTGCGGCCCGGCGGCGATATCGGCCGGTCCGGCGGCGGCCCCGATGATGGCGGGCACCAGCGACGCGAGCGCCTCCACCGGCACGCCCTCGGGAATCACCGGAATCGTGGAAACGGCTTGGGGCGCGGGGGCGGGCTGGGCGGTCGCTGTCGGCACGGCAATGGTGGCGCAGGCCGCCACGGCCAGCGCGGTGATTGCGAACCGCGATCCTCGGGTGCGAAGCACTGGTGTTGCCGTCCTTACCTTCGGGTACATCTGTGGCGATGGGACATCGCTGCGCGACACTCTAAGTACCGGGCCGCCCTGTTGTACAGCCACGGTGTGATCTTGCTGTCTTCGATCGAATCACGCTATCGGACGGACGATCAAAAAGCCTGTTACGCGTGGTGCCAGTGATACGAATGTTACATCCTGAATCCGGTGTGGCGTGGGGTTTTCGAATCGGCGTCGCGATGCGGCGAAAATAGGGACCCGACGCGCACCGCTAGTCTGGTGCATCCACAACTCGACCCGAAAGTCCGCGCTGTGACTCGACACTTCCGACTCGCCGTCGCGGCGCTGGTGTTCTCGGTGCTCGCGCGGATGCTGTGGATGTTGTTATCGCCGAACGGCATGAATCTCGTCGATCTGCACGTCTACGTGGACGGGTCGGCGGCGCTGCTCACCGATCGGCTCTACGACTTCACGTATTCGAAGGAGACGCCGGACTTTCCGCTGCCCTTCACCTACCCGCCGTTCGCCGCGGTGGTGTTCTTCCCGCTGCACTACCTCCCGTTCACGGTGGTAGCCATCGGCTGGCTGCTGGCCACGGTGGCGGCGCTGTACGGCGTGGTGCGGATCGGGCTCGAACTCATCCTGGGCGAGCGGGCGCTGCGCGAACCGCGCTGGCGCACCGCGGCGGTGGCGTGGACGGCGGTGGGCGTGTGGATGGAACCCGTGCGCACCACCATCGACTACGGCCAGGTGAACGTCTTCCTGGTGCTGGGCGCCATGCTCGCGGTGCGCAGTGCGCGCTGGTGGGTCTCCGGCACCCTGGTCGGCCTGATCGCGGGCATCAAGCTCACCCCGGCCATCACCGGGCTGTACTTCGTGGCGCGGCGGCGCTGGGGGACGGCGGCGTGGTCGGCGGTGGTGTTCGCGGGCACGGTCGGGATCAGCCTGCTGATCAATCAGACCGAGGCGCGGCGGTACTTCGGCGAGCTGCTGGGGAACGCCGACCGTATCGGACCGGTCGGTTCGGTGTGGAATCAATCACTGCGCGGCACCATCAGCCGCATCCTCGGCCACGACGTGCAGACCGGCCCGTGGTGGATCGCCGCCGTGCTGGGAGTGGCGGTACTGGGCGTCCTCGCCTGGCGCGCCCTGGGGCCGGACGACCGGATGGGCACGCTCGTCATCGTCCAGCTGTTCGGCTTGATGATCTCGCCCATCTCCTGGTCGCACCACTTCGTCTGGCTGTTGCCGACCGTGCTGTGGCTGCTCTACGGGCCGCTGCGCGCGGCCGCGGGCGCCCGGCTGCTGGCCGGGTACTGGCTGGTCACCACGATCGTCGGGGTGCCCTGGCTGCTGTCGTTCGCGCAGCCGGACATCTGGACCATTCCGCGCCCGGCGGGCTACGCGTGGCTGGGCGCGGTGGACGTGGTGGGCGTGCTGGTGCTGTTCGGCTGGATCATCTGGGCGGGCCGGGTCAACTCTGCAGCGTCAGCCGATCGATCTCGTGAGCCAGCGCCACATCCAGCTGGGTGAGCCCACCCGCCGAATGGGTGGACAGCGTGAAAGTGACCCGCCGCCAGCGGATATCGATATCGGGATGGTGATTCGCCGCCTCGGCGGCCTGGGCGACGCGCCGGACCAGCTCGATGCCCGCCAGGAAGGACGGCGCTTCCACGGTGCGGGCGATGGACGCGCCGGTGTGGGTCCAGCCGGGGAGGTCGGTGAGGGCCTTGGCGATGTCGTCGTCGGACAGCAGCTCGGTGCTCATAGTCCCGGTCTACGCCTTCCATCCGGAAGATGGGCGGACTCGGGGAAAAAGATGCGGAGTCGCAGGGTGGGTGCTCACGCCGCGCGGGCGTGCTTGAGTGCCTTCTTCAGATCCTTGCCGCAGACGCCCGCCGCCTCGCACTTCTTCATGCGCATGATCACCACGGGGCATTTCAGGCAGCGCGTCTTCTTGCGACAGCACTTGTTCTTCGGCTTCAAGCTCGAGACGTGCTTGGCCTTCACCTTCTTTCCCACGTTGGTTAGCTTAACCTAAGTCGTACGCGTGAAACGTGTGAGTTCCGACTGCCGGTACGCTGTTATCCGGCCGTAGCCACCATCGCCGAACGGTCGATGGCGCTCGTGTCGTCGACACGGCCGCATTACCCACTTGCACCAGGAGGATCAACCGTGTCGTCTGTCGAGTTCCGCAACGTCGCCATCGTGGCGCACGTCGACCACGGCAAGACAACACTTGTCGATGCCATGCTGCGCCAGTCCGGCGTCTTCGGCGAGCGTGCCGAGGTGGTGGACCGCGTCATGGACTCCGGTGACCTGGAGCGCGAGAAGGGCATCACCATTCTCGCCAAGAACACCGCGGTGCACCGGCACAACGCGGACGGCTCGGTCACCGTCATCAATGTCATCGACACCCCCGGGCACGCCGACTTCGGCGGTGAGGTCGAGCGCGGTCTGTCCATGGTCGACGGCGTCGTGCTGCTCGTCGACGCCTCCGAGGGGCCGCTGCCGCAGACCCGGTTCGTGCTGCGCAAGGCCCTGGCCGCCTCGCTGCCGGTGATCCTGGTGGTCAACAAGACCGACCGGCCCGACGCCCGCATCGAAGAGGTCGTCGAGGAATCCCACGACCTGCTGCTGGACCTGGCCTCCGACCTCGACGACGAAGCCTCCGAGGCCGCCGAACTGGCCCTGGACCTGCCGGTGCTCTACGCCTCCGGCCGCGCGGGCGTCGCCTCCACCAAGCGCCCCGAGAACGGCACCGTTCCGGACGCGGAGAACCTCGACGAGCTGTTCGAGGTGCTCATGAAGTACGTGCCCGCGCCCAAGGGCGACGCCACCAAGCCGCTGCAGGCGCACGTCACCAACCTCGACGCCTCGCCGTTCCTGGGCCGCATCGGTCTGGTGCGCATCCACAACGGCACGCTGAAGAAGGGCCAGACCGTCGCCTGGATGAGCGCCGAGGGCACCAAGTCGGTGCGCATCACCGAACTGCTCAAGACCATCGGCGTCGAGCGTCAGCCCGGCGAGGAGGCCGTGGCCGGCGATATCGTCGCCATCGCGGGCATCCCGGACATCATGATCGGCGACACCCTCGCCGACGCGGAGAATCCGGTCGCGCTGCCGCGCATCACCGTCGACGAGCCCGCCATCTCGGTGACCATCGGCACCAACACCTCGCCGCTGGTCGGCCGGGTACAGGGGCACAAGCTCACCGCCCGCATGGTCAAGGCGCGCCTGGACCAGGAACTGGTCGGCAATGTGTCGCTGCGCGTGCTCGACATCGGCCGCCCGGACGCCTGGGAGGTGCAGGGCCGCGGCGAGCTGGCACTGGCCATCCTGGTCGAGCAGATGCGGCGCGAAGGCTTCGAGCTGACCGTCGGCAAGCCGCAGGTGGTCACCAAGACCGTCGACGGCAAGGTGCACGAGCCCTTCGAGGAGCTGACCGTCGACGCCCCCGAGGAATTCCTCGGCGCGATCACCCAGCTGCTCGCCGCCCGCAAGGGCAAGATGGTGCAGATGAGCAACCACGCCGCCGGATGGGTGCGCATGGAGTTCATCGTCCCCTCGCGCGGCCTGATCGGTTTCCGCACCGACTTCCTCACCGAGACCCGCGGCACCGGCATCGCCAACGCCGTCTTCGACGGCTACGCGCCGTGGGCCGGTGAGATCCGCGCCCGCCACACCGGTTCGCTGGTCTCCGACCGCGCCGGAACCGTCACCCCCTACGCCATGATCCAGCTCGCCGACCGCGGCCAGTTCTTCGTGGAGCCGGGCGCGGACACCTACGAGGGCCACGTCGTCGGCATCAACCCGCGCGCCGAGGACCTCGACATCAACGTCACCCGCGAGAAGAAGCTGACCAATATGCGCTCGGCCACCGGCGACGTGCTGGAAACCCTCGCCAAGCCGCTGCAGTTGGATCTCGAGGGCGCCATGGAATTCTGCGCCGCCGACGAATGCGTCGAGGTCACCCCGGAGGTCGTCCGAGTCCGCAAGGTCATCCTCGGCGCCACCGAACGCGGCCGCGAAGCCTCGCGTCGCAAAGCCCGCGACCGCTCTGTTTAATTTGCCCTCCGCTGCGCTCCGGGCGGATTCGCGGCGCTGGAGGTCCCGGTTCTTCCCTCCCTCCGCTCCCCCGCTTCGCTCCTCCGCTCCGGTCAGTCCAGAACCGGGACGCGCCGCGAATCGGGGGGTGACGGTTCGGGGGTTCAGGGTGCTTCGCGGGTCCGGCGGGTGGTCGGTTGAGCCGTCGGTGCGGGGTGGCGGATATTGTCATCGACAGACCGGACTCGACAGCTGAATTCGCAAGGATGGGGGTAACTCATCGGGTACGTCCAGAACTGGCTGCGGCGGGTGACCGCCGCACGCCAACGCGATTGTGTCGGCTCCCGAGTCCGGCCTGAAGGCGCGGGGAGGCGGGTGAGCCGCGCGGTGTTGCTGATGGTGGCGGCCTGTCTCGGGGTCGCCACGGGGTGCACCGCGAATCCGCCGCCGCCCATCGAGAGCACCGACAGTCCCAAGACGACGCCGGCCAAGCCGAGCAATACGTCGGTGGTGGTGGCCATCGACGACATCGGGCTCGGGTTCAATCCGCATCTGCGAGCGCATCAGTCGCCCGCGTCGTCGGCGGTGGCATCCATGGTGCTGCCCAGTCCGCTGCGGCCGGTGCCGAGCGCGGCGGTGCCGGGGGCGACCGACTGGGTGCTGGACGAGGCGCTCATGGTGGCGGCGGAGGTGACGGCGCAGGAGCCGTTCACCATCACCTATCAGATCCGCAACGAAGCGTCGTGGTCCGACGGCGCGCCCATCGCCGCCGAGGACTTCCGGTACCTGTGGCAGCAGATGACCACCCAGCCGGGTGTGGTCGACTCCGCGGGCTATCGGCTCATCTCCGAGGTGAGCTCGTCGGCGGGCGGCAAGACGGTGACCGTCACCATGCGGGAGCCGTATCCGGCCTGGCGGCAACTGTTCTCGAACCTGCTGCCCTCCCATCTGGTGAAGGACTCCGGATTCGAGACCGGGCTCACCGACACCATCCGCATCTCCGGCGGGCACTTCCGGATCAAGCAGACCGATCGCGGCCGCGAGGAGATCCTGCTGGAGCGCAACGACCGGTACTGGGGCACGCCCGCGGTGCCGGACCAGATCCTGTTGCGGCGCGGCGGAACTCCGGCGCAGGTGGCCGAATCGCTGCGCACCGCCGACGCGCAGATGGCACTGGTGCGCGGTGGGGTGTCGCTGCAGGCGCAACTGGCCGCCATACCCTCGGTGCGCACCGCCACGAATCTGCAATCCCGCGAAATGGAACTGGTGCTCAACGGCCGCACCGGCGACCTGGCCGATCCGCGGGTGCGCAAGGCGGTGCTGGGCCTGCTCGATCCGGTGCTGCTCGCCACCGTCGGCGCGCAGACCGGAAGCTGGGTGGAACCGGTGCGGGCGCAAGTGCTTTCGCCGTCGGATCCGGGCTACGCGCCCACCGCGCCGCCGCGCATCAGTCCGGAGGAGGCGTTCGCGCTGCTGGGTGAGGCCGGATTCGGGCGCGCACCGGAACCGCCGCCCAACGCCTCGCCGACATCGCCCGCGCCGCAGCCGCGCCCGGTCGCCAAGGACGGCAAGACGCTGAGCGTGCGTATCGGCGCGGTGGAGGGCGACGAGGCCACGCTCGCCGTCGCCAATACCGCCGCCGACCAATTGCGCAGCGCCGGAATCGATGCCACGGTACGCAGCGTCGCGGCGGACCAGCTGTATGGGCCGGAACTGGTCGACGGCGGCATCGACGCCATCGTCGGCTGGGAGCGCGCCGGGGACGATCCGGCCACCGTGCTGGCCTCCCGCTACGGCTGCCCGCCGCCGGAACCCCCCGCCACCGACGGTGCGGACGCCCGCGCCGAGGCGGTCCGCACCGCACCGGCCAATCTGTCCGGCGTCTGCGATCCCACCCTGCAACCCGCCATCGACGCGGCGCTGCGCGGCATGGACACCCCGCAGGTGATCGCCGCCGCCGAACCCAAGCTGTGGGAGCTGGCCACGGTGCTGCCGATCGTGCAGGACACGCAGGTGGCGGCGTCCGGCCCGCGGGTGGACGGGGCGTCGCTGAGCGGGGCCATCCAGACCGGCATCTTCGGGGACGCGGCGAACTGGCGGCGGCTGCCGTGAGCGGGCACGCCGCGGGCGGACTGCTGCTGGTGCACGCTCATCCGGACGACGAATCCATCACCACCGGCGGCACCATCGCGCACTACCGGCGGCTCGGCGTGCCGGTGACCGTGGTGACCTGCACGCTCGGTGAGCAGGGCGAGGTCATCGGGGAGCGGTGGGCGCGGCTGGTCGCCGATCAGGCGGATCAGCTGGGCGGCTACCGGATCTCCGAATTGGACAGGGCGCTGGCGGAATTGGACGCCGGGCCGCCGCACTTCCTCGGCGGCGCGGGCCGCTGGCGGGATTCCGGCATGGCGGGGACAGCGGCGGCCCGCCATCCGCGGGCGTTCGTGAACTCCGGTGCCGAGGCGGTCGAGGCGCTGGTGACGGTGCTGCTGGAGCTGCGGCCGCGGGTGGTGGTCGGCTACGACCCGCGCGGCGGGTACGGGCATCCGGATCACATTCGGGCGCACGAGATCACGATGGCGGCGGTGGACGCCGCGGCCGGACACGGCTGGGACGTGCCCAAAACCTATTGGACCGTCACCGACGCCGAGGTGCTGCGCATGCACACCGAGGCGCTCAAGCGGCGCACGGTGGATCAGCTGCCCGGCGCGCTGCCGAGCGGCTGGCGGCTGCCGCACGACGGCGAACTGGCCTGTGTGCCCGGCGAATCCGTCACCACCACGGTGGATGTGGCGCATGTGCTGGCCGCCAAGCGGGCCGCGCTGCGGGCGCACGCCACCCAGGTGACCGTGGCGCCGTCGGGTCGGGAGTTCGCGCTCTCCAACAACATCGCCCAGCCGGTGCTGCCGGAGGAGCACTACATTCTGGTGCGCGGCCAGCGCGGCGACTCCGGTCCGGACGGTCGCGAACACGACCTGTTCGCGGGTCTGCCCGACATGCTCGATCCGCGTCCGAGCCGAATGGGAGACTGATCGCCATGTACAACTGGAGTATCCAGAATATGATCGCCGCCTTCGTGGAGAGTCAGAAGCCCCACTTCGAGGCGCAGCACGACCTGTATCTCCACGCGCTGCACACCTTCGTCGACATGCAGAGCCACCTGTTGGAACTGCTCGGCTTCCCGCCGGTGCCGTGACCGCGGCGCTCGGTACCGCCCCGCGCCTCGGTCAGCTGTCGCAGCGGAATTGGCTGGGCGGTGTCATCGCGGCGCTGCTGGTGCTCGACGGTGTCGTCAGCCTGGTGCTGGAGGCGCTGTTCCTGCCCATCTATCTGGGCCACGCCGACGTGGTGGCCGCCCACCCGACGACGGCGCAGGCCGCGGCGCTGGCGGCCGACCTCACCGCTGGCGCGGTTCCCTTCCCGGTCACCGCCCTCATCGCGGCGGTCGTGAACGTGCTGCTGCTCAAGGGCATGTCGACGGTCACCGACCGGCTCGGCCTGATCGCCCTGCCGCTGACCGCCTGGACCCTGTCCTACCTGCTGCTCACCTTCGGCGGCCCCGGCGGTGACGTGCTGTTCGTCAACGACTGGCCCACTCTGGCCCTGCTGGTCTGCGGCCTGCTGCCCGCCGGTCTGTACCTCTACTACCTCGCCAACCTCCGCGCGATCGGCACGCCCCGACCGAGGTGACCAACCCCGCCCGCGGCTCGGCGCGGCCATCCGACGAACGCGCGGCGGTTTCGCGGGAGTTCGTTCGGCCGAGAGCCGTCAGCGGCCGTGCACGGAGGCCGGCAGGACGTGCGTCACCCGCATCCGGTCGCCGTCGAAGGTCGTCGTCTCGTAATCCTGACCGGCCGTCTCCATGACGCCGATCGTGTCGTCGCCGACGAACGAGGCGCGCGCCGGGCAGGGACCCTGGAACCGTTGCCACACCACGGTTTGCCTGCCGAGTACCGAGCCGCGTTCCCGAAGCATGACCCGGCACGAGGGGTCGATTCCCCCGAGTGACTCCATGGCGGTCTCGAATCGCCCATCGGGGCTCACCTCGATGGCCACGACCTTGCCGTCGTCGTCGAAGAACATCTCCACGACCACCGCGATACCCCAGAGGAGCAGCGTCGCCGAGGCCAGGACGGAAACGAGTGTGGCCCGTATCCACATGCGGCGCGGCGCGGGCCTCGAGGCGGCATCGAATCCGAGGGCGACCAGCGCCGCCGTCCACCATGCGGGCAGGGCCCACACCGGGATCCAGCCGAATTGGTAGTAGCGCTCCGACAGCATCCACGCGGCAGTCGCCGCGATGCCCGCCACCAGCAGAGCTACGGCCGCGAACAGCCACCGTCGCGGCTGCTCGCGCACCTCCGCGCCGCTCGTCACCGCTGGCCCAACCGGCCCGGCGTGACGGCTTCGATCAGCGCCCAGGCGCGGTCGACGGGGATGTCGACGACGTGGTAGCGCTTCTTGCCCGCGGCGGTGGCGGCGGTGATGGTGGACAGGCCGACGCGGCGCTGGAACCAGGTCTGGGTGACCGTCCAGCCGATGATGCCGGGGGCCTCCAGGCAGTCGCGGTCGCGGTCCAGGGAGCCGCTGCGGGTGATGAGCCAGGTGGGGTTGTCCTCGGCGGCGGGAATGACGGTGTGGCCCAGGCCGCGGTAGCGGTCCCAGGCCAGTGCGACCGCGATGACGGCGGCCAGGGCCAGCAGAATCCAGGACCACGGCGGCAGCGGGCGCACCGCGAGGGCGAAGACCGCCATGGCCGCGGCGGCGACCAGCACCGGGCTCAGCGCGCGGGTGTAGCGGCGGCGGCGGGCGGCGGGGCCGTGCGGGACCAGTGTGACCGTGCTGGGCGCGGATTCGCCGAGCAGATGGGCGAGGGCGCGGTCCACGGCGGCGCGGGGAGCCTGGGGCAGGATCTTCTGCCGGGGATCGGTACCGGTCATGACCGCCTCGAGTTCCGCGGCGCCCGCCAGGCGCAGCAGCAGCGGCTCGTTGACGGTGGCACCGCGCAGGCGGGCCAGGTCCAGGGTGATCTGGCGGGTGGTGAACAGGCCGTGGCGAATGTGCAGGGTGGTGCCGTTGTCGAGCACCTTCAGGCCGAAATACGTTGCCAGATAGCGCCCGCAGGCGGCCAGACTGACCACCGCGACCAGGGCCAGGGCGAGTCCGGCCACCACCGCCGTCAGAAACCACAGGCCGCGGTCGCCCAGGCTGTCGACCGTGTCCGAATCGACGCTGACTCGGGCGAAACCGAACTGGAAGGCCAGACCGACCACGGGCGCGATGAGCGCGAAACCGGTGAGCGACAAGGGCGCGTAGCGCACCCATTCCGGTCGCCAGTGCGCGATCTCGACGCCCGTCTCGCGGTCGGCCGCCGGACCGTCGTCCTCGGCCCCCGAAACCCGCTGTGGTGCGGTGGCTTTCGCCGTGTGCGCGAGCAGTTCGGCGCGCAGACCCGGCACCAGCCGGGCGTCGAGTGAGTCGAGTTTGAAGCCCTCGCCCCGCTCGGCCTGCTGCCCGGTGCCGATCTGCAGGACAGCCAGGCCCAGGATGCGGTGCAGCACATCGGCTTCGATATCCACCGAGCGGATGCGCGAGCGCGGCACCGCGAGCTTCTTGCGTTCGATCAGGCCGGTGCGCAGCTCCACATTGTCGGGGCCGATGCGGTAGGTGGTGGTGAACCAGCGGGTGACGGCGACGCCGACGATGAAGGTCAGCGCCAGCATCGCCCACATCGGGTTCTCGCTCTGCGCGCTGCCGATCACCGACGCGATCAGCACCGGGATGTACTTCACCGTCTCGGTGATGGGATGCACCAGCAGCATGCGCTTGTCCAAACGCTGCCAGGGCGTTTCGAGCGGGGCAGCCACCACCGCGGACCCGGCTGCGCCCGCCCCCCACTCGCCGCGCTCGGCCGTGCCCGCCGGACCTGCGCTGTGCTCGGTGGTGCTGTCCGCCTGGTCGCTGTGCGCGGTGGTGTCGTCCGCCCGCTCGCTGTGCTCGGTCGTGCCGTCCAGCCGCTCGCGCTCACTCATGTCGCGTCCCCGCGATGTCTGGCGGCGATCCCGGTCAGCTTCTCCACCGTCTCCTCGGCGACGGCCAGGTCGAGCGCGTCGATGGTGACCGCGCCCGCCGAGGAGGCCGTGGTGACCGTGACCGTGGCCAGTCCGAGCAGGCGCTCCAGCGGTCCGCGCTGGGTGTCCACCGTCTGGATGCGGGTGATCGGCGCGACCCGGCTCTCCTGCGTCAACCACCCGGTACGGGTGTACACGGCCTCGTCGGTGATTTCCCAGCGGTGCACGGTGAACCGCCACAGCGGCACCACCGCGATATTGAAGGCGGCCGCGAGCACGATGACGATCAGCGCCGCCAGCTGCCAGCCCCGCCGGTCGGGATCGAGCACCGCCCACACGATCAGGCCGAGCAAGGGGAATGCCCAGCTCAGGGCGGCTGCCAGGGACCACAGGAGTTTCGCACGCGGGCTGGGACGCCATGCGGGGTCGGCCATGATGCCGCCGGTGCGCAGGGGCTGGGACATGTCCGCCATGCTTCCATGTCCGCGCGCAACGGGGGTGGACATCTTTCGTTCGGCGGAATAGTGCGCCGCGGCCCCCGGTTGTCCCCCCGCATAGACACCCGAGTCGGACCACGCGGACGGATGGCGCATGATCGAGGACGTGACGGATCTACCGAACCCGAGTCTCCCCTCGGTACCGCAGGGCCCACCGGCCGCGGGACCCGGCGGTGCCGCAGGATCGTCCCCGGTGGCGCCGAGCGCCTCCGCCATGCGCCGGGCGCTGCGCCGCGCCCGGGACGGGGCGACGCTCAATCTCGACGAGGCCGTGGTGCTGTTGCACGCGCGCGACGCCGACCTCGACGATCTGTGCGCCACGGCGTCGCGGGTACGGGACGCCGGGCTGCGTGACAGCGGGTACGCGGGCGATGTCCTGCCGATCACGTACTCGCGCAAGGTGTTCATTCCGCTCACCCGCCTGTGTCGGGACAAATGCCACTACTGCACGTTCGTGACCGTGCCGGGCAAGCTGCGCGCCGCGGGCCACGGCATGTACCTGGAACCCGACGAGGTGCTCGACATCGCCCGTCGCGGTGCCGAATTAGGCTGCAAGGAAGCGCTTTTCACCCTCGGTGACCGGCCGGAGGAGCGCTGGCCGGAGGCGCGGCAGTGGCTGGACGAGCGCGGCTACGACTCCACGCTGGACTACGTGCGCGCCATGTCCATCCGCGTGCTCGAGGAGACCGGCCTGCTGCCGCACCTCAATCCCGGCGTGATGAGCTGGGCGGAGCTGTCGCGGCTCAAGCCGGTCGCGCCGTCCATGGGCATGATGTTGGAGACCACCTCCACCCGCCTGTTCACCGAGAAGGGGCAGGCGCACCACGGCAGCCCGGACAAGGATCCGGCGGTGCGGCTGCGCGCGCTCACCGACGCGGGCCGCCTGTCGGTGCCGTTCACCACCGGCATTCTGGTGGGCATCGGCGAGAACCTGACCGAGCGGGCCGAATCCATTCTGGCGATCCGCAAGGTGCACAAGGCATTCGGGCACGTGCAGGAGGTGATCGTGCAGAACTTCCTGGCCAAGTCGGATACCGCCATGCGCGACACCCCCGATGCCGACCTCCAGGAGTTCCGGGCCACCATCGCCGTGACCCGCATCCTGCTCGGACCCAAGATGCGGGTGCAGGCGCCGCCGAATCTGGTTTCGCTGGACGAATGCCGGGCGCTGCTGGCCGCCGGTGTGGACGATTGGGGCGGGGTGTCGCCGCTGACCCCCGATCATGTGAATCCGGAGCGGCCGTGGCCGAATCTGGAGGTGCTGGCGCAGGTCACCGCCGATGCCGGATATGTGCTCACCGAGCGCATCACGGCGCATCCCAAGTATGTGCTGGCGGGGCATCCGTGGATCGATCCGCGGGTGTCGGCCCATGTGGCGGCGCTGGCCGATCCGGCGACCGGGCTGGCGCGCCCCGACACCAAACCGACCGGGCTGCCGTGGCAGGAACCCGACCACGACTGGGAGTCGGTCGGGCGCATCGACCTCAACACCGCCATCGACTCCGAGGGCCGCAATACCGAATCCCGCAGTGACTCCGCGCTGTCCGACGACGGGCTGGGCGCGTTCGGTGACTGGGAGACCATTCGCGAGCAGGTGCACGAGCTGGCCGCCGCCGCGCCGGAGCGCTTCGACGCCGATGTGATGGCGGCGCTGCGGGCGGCCGAGCGCGATCCGGCGGGGTTGACCGACGACCAGTACCTGGCGCTGGCCACGGCCGACGGCGCGGCCCTCGAAGCGGTCACCGCCTTCGCCGACCAGCTGCGTCGCGATGCCGTCGGCGATGATGTCACCTACATCGTCAACCGCAATATCAACTTCACCAATATCTGCTACACCGGCTGCCGGTTCTGTGCGTTCGCGCAGCGCAAGGGTGATGCCGACGCCTTCACGCTGAGTTCGGAGGAGGTCGCCGACCGCGCCTGGGAGGCGTGGGTCGAGGGCGCGACCGAGATCTGCATGCAGGGCGGCATCGATCCGGAGCTGCCGGTGACCGGGTACGCGGATCTGGTGCGCGCCATCAAGAACCGGGTGCCGGAGATGCATGTGCACGCCTTCAGTCCCATGGAGGTGGTCAACGGGGCCTCGCGCGGCGGACAGAGCATCCACGACTGGCTCGCGGCGCTGAAAGAGGCCGGGCTGGACACGATTCCGGGTACGGCCGCCGAGATCCTGGACGATGAGGTGCGCTGGATTCTCACCAAGGGCAAGCTGCCCACCTCGGCCTGGATCGAGGTGATCACCACCGCGCACCGGTTGGGCATCCGCTCCAGCTCCACCATGATGTACGGGCACGTGGACAATCCGAAGCACTGGGTCGGCCACCTGCGGGTGCTGCGCGGAATCCAGGACGAGACCGGCGGTTTCACCGAATTCGTGTTGCTGCCCTTCGTGCATCAGAGCGCACCGCTGTACCTGGCGGGAGCGTCGCGCCCCGGCCCCACGGTGCGCGACAACCGTGCCGCCCACGCCCTGGCCCGCATCATGCTGCACGGCCGCATCGCCAATATCCAGACCAGCTGGGTGAAACTCGGCACCACGGGCACCCAGCTGATGCTGAACGGCGGCGCGAACGACCTGGGCGGCACCCTCATGGAGGAGACCATCTCCCGCATGGCCGGTTCCGAACACGGCTCGGCCAAGACGGTGGCGGAACTGACCGAGATCGCGACGGGCATCGGCCGGCCGGTGCGCCAGCGCACCACCACCTACGGCACCCCGCCGCGCCGTGCCCCGGTCTCTTTGCCGGTGAGCTGACCCGCCGCGGGCGTTCGGTGAGCCGATCGGTCTCCCGGTCGCCAGGCGTCCGCCGGGCCGTGCCAGGGGCGGCGGACCGGGCGGGCCTCCCGGTCGCCGATGCCCACGTGGCGCTTGATCCGCCGGTCGGCCTGCGGGCGCGGTTTGTGTTGCGGCAGGGCGGAGTTCATGCGATGCCGGTCGGCCGGGCAACGGGTGCTGCCGGGGTCACGCCGAGACGAGCGCGGCCCTGTCCCGGTGCCTCAGCTGTACCGCGACGGCCACGCCGAGCAGGGTGAGGGCCGCGCCGATCAGCGGGAGCGCGCGCAGGCCCGGACCGTCGGCGATGACCCAGCCGCCGACGCGTCCGGCCAGGGCGGCCGCCACCTGGAAGGCGGCCGCGTTGACGGCGACGCCGAGGGTCGGTGCGGCGGCGGAGGCCGCGACCACGCGCGCCTGCATGCCCGGGATGATCGCGAATCCCAGTGCGCCCAGGGCGAAGACGAGAACGGCGGCGGCCACGGCGGCCTCGCCGACCGCCCAGAACAGCGCCAGGGTCGCGGACAGGGCGAGCAGCAGGCCGATGAGCGCGGGCAGCAGGGCCCGGTCGGCCAGGCGTCCGCCGAGGTGGTTGCCGACTATCGCGCCCGCGCCGTAGACGAGCAGCAGCACGGGCACCGCCGCCGCGCCGAATCCGGCGATATCGGTCAGCAGCGGCGCGATGTAGGTGAAGACCATGACCACGCCCAGATTGCCCGCCGCCGTGAGCGCGATGGCCAGCAGCAGTCCGCGATCGCCCAGGACGCGCAGCTCACCGAG
>NZ_JASCXP010000142.1:0-15000 GCF_030010695.1 Nocardia sp. CC201C | reverse complement strand
GTTAAGTCCCGCAACGAGCGCAACCCTTATCTTATGTTGCCAGCGCGTAATGGCGGGGACTCGTGAGAGACTGCCGGGGTCAACTCGGAGGAAGGTGGGGACGACGTCAAGTCATCATGCCCCTTATGTCCAGGGCTTCACACATGCTACAATGGCCGGTACAGAGGGCTGCGATACCGTGAGGTGGAGCGAATCCCTTAAAGCCGGTCTCAGTTCGGATCGGGGTCTGCAACTCGACCCCGTGAAGTTGGAGTCGCTAGTAATCGCAGATCAGCAACGCTGCGGTGAATACGTTCCCGGGCCTTGTACACACCGCCCGTCACGTCATGAAAGTCGGTAACACCCGAAGCCGGTGGCCTAACCCCTCGTGGGAGGGAGCCGTCGAAGGTGGGATTGGCGATTGGGACGAAGTCGTAACAAGGTAGCCGTACCGGAAGGTGCGGCTGGATCACCTCCTTTCTAAGGAGCATCTGCGCAGGCGCCTCGAAGAGTCGAGTGTGACTGTGCCAGAGCCGTTTCGGACTCACCTGTAGTCCGGCGGAGCTCATGGGTGGAACGCTGACAAGCTTCATCGCATCAAGGTTCCGGCCGAGTCCGGGATCGCGGTGGATATATCGACACACTGTTGGGTCCTGAAAGAACAGACGTTCTTTCCAGGCAAAAAACGACGAGACTCAGTCCGCGAGTCATACCGCCGGGAATTTCTCGGGCTGGTGCCGCAGTGGTGAGTGGGTCTTGTGTGTTGTTTGAGAACTGCACAGTGGACGCGAGCATCTTTGTTAGTAAGTGTGTAAGAGCGTACGGTGGATGCCTTGGCACCAGGAGCCGATGAAGGACGTAGGAGGCTGCGATAAGCCTCGGGGAGCTGTCAACCGAGCTGAGATCCGAGGATTTCCGAATGGGGAAACCCAGCACGAGTGATGTCGTGTTACCCGCGCCTGAATATATAGGGTGTGTGGAGGGAACGTGGGGAAGTGAAACATCTCAGTACCCACAGGAAGAGAAAACAACAGTGATTCCGTGAGTAGTGGCGAGCGAAAGCGGATGAGGCTAAACCGGTTATGTGTGATAGACGGCAGTCGTTGCATGGCCGGGGTTGTGGGACATTACTTCTCGATTCTGCCGAGTCGAGCGACAGTCAGAAAAGATCGCGTTAGTCGAATTGGTTTGGGATGGCCAACCGTAGACGGTGAGAGTCCGGTAGACGAAAACGTGTTCTCTGTCGTGTAGTGCTCCCGAGTAGCAGCGGGCCCGTGAAATCTGCTGTGAATCTGTCGGGACCACCCGATAAGCCTGAATACTACCTGGTGACCGATAGCGGACTAGTACCGTGAGGGAAAGGTGAAAAGTACCCCGGGAGGGGAGTGAAATAGTACCTGAAACCGTGCGCTTACAATCCGTCAGAGCCCTCCTTCGGGTGGGGTGATGGCGTGCCTTTTGAAGAATGAGCCTGCGAGTCATCGGTATGTGGCGAGGTTAACCCGTGTGGGGTAGCCGTAGCGAAAGCGAGTCCGAATAGGGCGCCTGAGTCGCATGCTATGGACCCGAAGCGGAGTGATCTACCCATGGCCAGGGTGAAGCGACGGTAAGACGTCGTGGAGGCCCGAACCCACTTAGGTTGAAAACTGAGGGGATGAGCTGTGGGTAGGGGTGAAAGGCCAATCAAACTCCGTGATAGCTGGTTCTCCCCGAAATGCATTTAGGTGCAGCGTCACGTGTTTCACGCCGGAGGTAGAGCTACTGGATGGCCTAGGGGGCCCACAAGCTTACCGAAGTCAGCCAAACTCCGAATGCCGGTGTGTGAGAGCGTGGCAGTGAGACTGCGGGGGATAAGCTTCGTAGTCGAGAGGGAAACAGCCCAGATCGCCGGCTAAGGCCCCTAAGCGTGTACTAAGTGGAAAAGGATGTGGGGTCGCAGAGACAACCAGGAGGTTGGCTTAGAAGCAGCCACCCTTGAAAGAGTGCGTAATAGCTCACTGGTCAAGTGATCCTGCGCCGACAATGTAGCGGGGCTCAAGTACACCGCCGAAGCCGCGGCAGTCACACATGGACATCCCCTTCGGGGCAGTGGTGTGGCTGGGTAGGGGAGCGTCGTGTAGCCAGGGAAGCGGCAGGGTGACCTAGCCGTGGAGGCTGCGCGAGTGAGAATGCAGGCATGAGTAGCGAAAGACGAGTGAGAAACTCGTCCGCCGAATGACCAAGGGTTCCTGGGCCAGGTTAATCCGCCCAGGGTGAGTCGGGACCTAAGACGAGGCCGACAGGCGTAGCCGATGGACAACGGGTTGATATTCCCGTACCCGTGTACCCGCGCCCAATGGCGAATCAGTTGTGCTAAGTGCCCAAAACCGGATCTATCACCTTCGGGTGAAGAGATGGGGCTGCGCACGACCCTGGCTGTAGTAGTCAAGCGATGGGGTGACGCAGGAAGGTAGCTGGGCCAGGTGATGGAATACCTGGTGTAAGCGTGTAGGCCGAGTGATAGGCAAATCCGTCACTCGTACAGGCTGAGACGTGATGCGTAGCCGATTGAGGCGAATTCAGTGATCCTATGCTGCCGAGAAAAGCCTCTAGTGAGTTGGTACACGGCCCGTACCCCAAACCGACACAGGTGGTCAGGTAGAGAATACTAAGGCGATCGAGAGAACTGTGGTTAAGGAACTCGGCAAAATGCCCCCGTAACTTCGGGAGAAGGGGGACCCGGGCTGGTGAACACCTTTGCGGTGGGAGCTGGTCGGGGTCGCAGAGACCAGAGAGAAGCGACTGTTTACTAAAAACACAGGTCCGTGCGAAGTCGTAAGACGATGTATACGGACTGACGCCTGCCCGGTGCCGGAAGGTTAAGAGGACCGGTTAGCGCAGTAATGCGCGAAGCTGAGAATTTAAGCCCCGGTAAACGGCGGTGGTAACTATAACCATCCTAAGGTAGCGAAATTCCTTGTCGGGTAAGTTCCGACCTGCACGAATGGCGTAACGACTTCTCTGCTGTCTCAACCACAGACTCGGCGAAATTGCATTACGAGTAAAGATGCTCGTTACGCGCGGCAGGACGAAAAGACCCCGGGACCTTCACTATAGCTTGGTATTGGTGTTCGGTACGGTTTGTGTAGGATAGGTGGGAGACTGTGAAAGCGGCACGCTAGTGTTGTGGGAGTCGTCGTTGAAATACCACTCTGATCGTATTGGACCTCTAACCTCGGACCCTGATCGGGTTCAGGGACAGTGCCTGGTGGGTAGTTTAACTGGGGCGGTTGCCTCCCAAAATGTAACGGAGGCGCCCAAAGGTTCCCTCAGCCTGGTTGGCAATCAGGTGTCGAGTGCAAGTGCACAAGGGAGCTTGACTGTGAGACAGACATGTCGAGCAGGGACGAAAGTCGGGACTAGTGATCCGGCACCGGCATGTGGAAGCGGTGTCGCTCAACGGATAAAAGGTACCCCGGGGATAACAGGCTGATCTTCCCCAAGAGTCCATATCGACGGGATGGTTTGGCACCTCGATGTCGGCTCGTCGCATCCTGGGGCTGGAGTAGGTCCCAAGGGTTGGGCTGTTCGCCCATTAAAGCGGCACGCGAGCTGGGTTTAGAACGTCGTGAGACAGTTCGGTCTCTATCCGCCGCGCGCGTTAGAAACTTGAGGAAGGCTGTCCCTAGTACGAGAGGACCGGGACGGACGAACCTCTGGTGTGCCAGTTGTTCCGCCAGGAGCACTGCTGGTTGGCCACGTTCGGAAGGGATAACCGCTGAAAGCATCTAAGCGGGAAGCCTGTTCCAAGATGAGGTTTCTCACCCCCTCGAGGGGGTAAGGCCCCCAACAGACCATTGGGTTGATAGGCCAGAACTGGAAGCGCGGTAACGTGTGGAGGTGACTGGTACTAATAGGCCGAGGACTTACCAACAAAGCTGCTACGCGTCCACTGTGCGGTATCTGAAACAACACACGCATGCGGTGTGTCGAGAGCAGGCACCTGCGGGGTATCCCCGCTCGTGGTTTGCTTTCCGCGCGCTGTGTGGACAGTTTCATAGAGTTACGGCGGCTATAGCGGTGGGGAAACGCCCGGTCCCATTCCGAACCCGGAAGCTAAGGCCACCTGCGCCGATGGTACTGCACTCGACAGGGTGTGGGAGAGTAGGACACCGCCGGAACATCCTTCGCGAAGGCCCCGACCACATGGTCGGGGCCTTCCGCGTTTCACCCCCCTCGACATTTCACCAGTCGTCGACCGCCCCGGAAAATCGGTTTCCTCCACCCGCGCGATTGCGTAGTCTCGCAATGCGTCTCGTGCCGCACGGCACGTCGAACCAGGAGGGAGCCGGATGATGCGCGGTCAACGCACCGTCGCGGCTCGTTCGCGCTTCGAGGTGATCCTGGTGTCTTCGCCGGTCCGGTACCGGCTGCGCGGCCGGTACTGAGTCACCCGGACCTTTCACGCATCGACCTCCCCGGGGGTCGAGTCGCGCCGTACCGACGCATCCCGTCTCGGTACCGGCTCCGTCCGGGAATCGCGCTGTAGTGACCCTGCTCAGCACGAAGGACCGAATTTCCGTGCGTACCTCTGTTTCCCGACACCACTCCGCCCACGTCCGTAATCTCGGCATTCTCGCCCATGTGGATGCGGGCAAGACCACCGTCACCGAACGGATGCTCTACCTCACCGGCGCCACGCACAAGCGCGGTGAGGTGCACGAGGGCACCACGGTCACCGATTTCGATTCGCAGGAACGCGATCGCGGCATCACCATCTTCGCCGCGGCGGTGAGCTGCGAATGGAACGGTCACCGCCTGACCGTCATCGACACCCCCGGCCATGTGGACTTCTCCGACGAGGTGGAGCGGTCGCTGCGCGTGCTGGACGGCGCGGTCGCGGTTTTCGACGCGGTGGCCGGGGTGGAGCCGCAGAGCGAATCGGTGTGGCGTCGCGCCGACCGGTACGGCGTGCCACGTATCGCGTTCGTCAACAAGATGGACCGCGCCGGAGCCGATTTCGACGCGGCGGTGGCGTCCATCCGGGAGCGGCTGCACCCGGTACCGCTGGCCGTGCAGCTGCCGATCGGCGACGAGTCGGAGTTCACCGGTGTGGTGGACCTGGTGCGCATGCGTGCGCTCGTCTGGCAGGCGGACGGCCTGTCGGAGCGACCGATTCCCGCCGCGCTCGCCGAGCTGGCGTCGCATCGTCGACGGGCTCTGGACGAGGCCGTCGCGGAACGGCATGCGGCCGCCCTGGACGAGTTCGTCGACCACGCGGAACTGTCGGCGGAGACACTGACCGCGGCCTTGCGCGAGCTGACCCTCGGCGGTGAGATCGTGGTGGTGCTGTGCGGTGCCGCCTACCGTGATCGTGGGATCGAACCGCTGCTCGACGCGGTCGTCGCGTATCTGCCCGCGCCGCGGGATCGCGCGCCGTCCGGTGGCCCCGGCCCGGTGGCCGATCCGACGAAACCGCTTGCCGCCCTGGTGTTCAAGGTGCAGGCGACCGCGACCGGACGCCTCACCTTCGTCCGCCTGTACACGGGCGTCCTGCGCAAGGGGGACACGGTGTCGGATGTCGGAGCCGGTCGCCGGGAGCGGGTGGCACGGGTGCTGCGCGTACAGGCCGACCGCCACGTGGAGGTGGACGGCGCGGTGGCCGGTGACATCGTGGCCCTCGTCGGGCCGAAGGCCGCGGTCGGCGCGACCCTCGCGGCTCCGCACGCGCCGGTGCTGCTGGAACCGCCGACGGTGGCCGATCCGGTGGTCTCGGTGGCGGTCGAGCCGAAGGCGAACGCGGATGCCGAGCGGCTGCGGCTGGCCCTGACGCGATTGACCGACGAGGATTCCTCGCTGGTTGTGCGCACGGATGCGGAGACCGGGCAGACGCTGCTGTCCGGGCTGGGCGAACTGCACCTGGACGTGGCGGTGGAGAAGAGCCGCCGCGACCGCGGCATCGGGGTGACCGTGGGCCGCCCGCAGGTGGCCTATCGGGAGACGGTGCTGCGCGGGGTGTCGGGGGTGACCTACCGGCACGTCAAGCAGGACGGCGGCAGCGGACAGTGGGCGCACATCGTCTTCGATGTGGAGCCGCTGGACACCGCGGATCCCGGTGCCGACGGCATGGAATTCCATTCCACGGTGGTGGGTGGTCGTGTCCCGGCCGAGTTCGTGCGCGCGGTCGCGGCGGGCTGCCGGGATGCCCTGGCGGCCGGTCCGCTCGGTGGTCATCCGGTGACGGGTGTGCGCATCACGTTGACCGACGGCATGATCCACGTCAAGGACTCCTCGGAGCTGGCCTTCCGCACGGCCGCGCGCCTGGGTGTCCGAGATGCGCTGCGCGCCAGCGTAATGCGCCTGCTGGAGCCGATCGTCGAGGTGACCGTCACGGTGCCGGAGGAATTCGTCGGCGCGGTGCTCGGCGACTTGGCGGCCCGTCGTGGCCGGATCGTGGGTTCGACGACCCGCGGCGGAGCCGTGGTGGCGACGGCGGCCGTGCCACTGGCTGAATTGTTCGGCTATGCGACTCGTTTGCGCAGCCGCACGCAGGGGCGCGGTGAATTCACTACCCGGCCAGTGGGTTACGCGCTCACCTGACCGATAGCCCGTCGAAACACGCGGTCCCGCAACCGAACCGGGTGCGGGACCGCCGCCGAGTACTCGCCGCCCCGGGCGATCGGCGTGACCTGTGGTTGAACGCGCACCGGCAAATTCCGAGCGGGGGGTTCCGGTCGCGGCCCGGAAACGTGCTGAACCCGGCCCGGGCGCGGTGGCGCACCGGTGGCTCTGCCGGGCCGCCGAGTGCCCGCCCGCGCGGGGCGGACGCGAGTGTTTCACATGGTTGGAGGGGCCGCCGGAGGCGCCGCGGCAAACATGGCGAAACGGCTGGTCGCCGCCGTCCGCCGCACCCGGGAAATAGTCCTAGAAAGATCCTTCAAAACGCTGCCGCACCTGCTGGACGCTCGGTATCGTCCCGATGGCAAACAGCCAGTGACAGATACTGGCGCCGTAGTTGGATCGGAGTACCCCCATGACCGACATCATCTCGGACATCCTCGCGCAGACCATCCTGAAGCTGCTGTCCTCCGGATCGGCAAGTGGTTCGGCGGAGTAGCCGGATGGTCGCCACCTTCCGGCGCTCGCGCGGAAGTGAACGATGCGGCGCGGGGCTCGGTCCATGATGAGGTGGACCGGGCCCCGGCTGCGTTCCGGGCGACGCGCTGCACGGCACGCTCGGTCGTCCCTGCTCCACTGTGGTGCACAGCGGTGTCGGCCAAATAAATTCTAGAAAAATCCGACAAAAGTATTCCACTCGGAGCGGCCGCTCGGTATCGTGTGGAACGGCAAATGATCAGTGATCATCGGGCCAACGCGACACAGCGGCCGGGCCTCCCCCCGGGCTCGGGCGACGAACCCCGGCAGTTCCCCTGCCAATTCCCGACTGCCGTTGGGCTGGTCGCCATGCTCCGATGCACTGAGCCAACTTTCGGCAATCGCGCGGTATGTCGAAGGTACAAACGAAGGGGCCGATCCATGACGAGGGGATCGGCCCCTTCGGTATTGTCTGGCGCAATGTCTCAGGAAACGAACGCGGGAAGAATGTACGCCGGGCAGCCCGTAGAAGACCGGCAGCGGCAGCGACGTGCGCGTTTTCTGGAGTCCGGGCTGACGGTATTCGCGCGGGACGGGTACGCCAACAGCTCCGTCGGTGCCATCTGCAAGGACGCCGGTCTCTCCTCTCGGCAGTTCTACGAGGAGTTCACGGGGCGCGAATCGCTGCTGCTCGAACTCTACGAACAGATCGACCGGGAATCACGGGAAGCCGTGGCGGCCACCATCGCCGACCACACGGACGCCAGCGCGATCGAGATCATCGACGCCGCCGTACGCGCCTATATCGAATCCATCGGCCGCGACCCCCGCAAGGCGCGGGTCTCACTGGTCGAGGTGGTCGGCGCGGGCCCCAAGGTCGAGAAGTTCCGACTGGAACTGCGCCGCGCCTGGGGAGCGCTACTCGCCAGCGCCGCCGAGGACGCCGCCATGCACGGCGAAATCCCGCCCGGCGACTACGAAATGCGCGTTCTGGCCATTATCGGCGCCGTCAACTACGTGGTGGACGCGTGGAGCGGCTCCGACCCCCGCCAGCCGCTGGACGACGTCATCCGCGTGCTGCGCCGCATCATCATGGGCGCGGTCAGCGCCTGATCCCACCCCACGCTCGCCCGACGTGGGGCTGTGGCCCCGGCGCGGGCGTGGGGCGCGCCACCGAGAAGACCACACCGGCATCTGGATGCGCCGCCCCTCCGGGCATGGGGGTGTGCGGCATCGGCGGGCATGGGGCCGTGCGGGCCCCGCCGGGCATGGAGCGTCCGGCGTCGGCGGGCACAGGGCGCGGCGCCGTGGACACGAATCCGCGGTGGAGCGGTAGCGTGCGCGTATGGAGACTGTGCCGATCCAGATGCCGGACGGAACCACCGTGCCGGTCCGATTGGTGCCCGCGCACGGTGCACACCGGCATGCGATCACGCCGGACACGCCGCGTCCGGTGGTGGTGATCGCGCCGGGGCTCGGGGTACCGGCCGCCTACTACGAGTTCTTCGCGAAGGATGTCGCGAGCCGGGGATTCGACGCCGCCATTCTGGAATTGCGGGGGAACGGCGACAGCCGCCCGAAACCGAGTCCGTCGAGTGCCTACGGATATCAGGAACTCGTCTCCGTGGATTTCCCGGCCATGTTCGAGGTGGTGCGGGAGCGGTTCCCACGTTCGACCCCATATCTGCTGGGGCACAGCCTCGGTGGGCAATTGGGCGTGCTGTACGCGTCCCGGATCCGGGGTCGGCTGGGCGGATTGATTCTGATCGCCTCGGGCACCCCTTACCACCGCGGTTACGGCGGCCTGGCCTCCACCGGACTGCTGCTCGGCAGCGCCGCGGTCTCACTGACCGCGAATCTCGCCGGTTTCTGGCCCGGGGACCGGATCACCGCGGGCGGTTTCGGCCGCCAGTCGAAGGTGCTCATCGCCGACTGGGCGCGATTGGCCCGCACCGGGAAATTCCAACCTGCCGGTGCGGACATCGACTACGAGGAGCGCATCGCGCGGCTGAAACTGCCGGTGCTGTCCATCACCATCACCGGTGACGACCTCACCCCCCGCGGCTCGGCCGCGCATCTGCTGGAGAAGCTGTCGGGCGCGGACATCACCCGGTGGCACAATCCGGAATCACTGGGGCACAACGGCTGGATTCCGGATTCGCGCGGCACGGTCGACTACATCGAGAAATGGTTGCGTGACCGTTGATCACTTCCCCATGAGTCGCTGGGTGAAGAATTCGAAGATGAGCGCGGCCTGGAACGCCGACTGCTTGTTGTCGGCGGCGCCGCCGTGCCCGCCCTCGATATTCTCGTGGTACCAGACGGGATGGCCCTGGGATTCCAAGAGGGCCGCCATCTTTCGTGCGTGCCCCGGATGCACCCGGTCGTCGCGCGTGGAGGTGGTGAGCAGGATCGGCGGGTAGGGCGCGTCCGCCCGGGTGTTCTGGTAGGGCGAGTACTCGCTGATGTACTGCCACTCCTCCGGCTTGTCCGGGTCACCGTATTCCGCGATCCAGGAGGCGCCGGCCAACAGCAGGTGATAGCGCCGCATATCCAGCAGGGGCACCTGACAGACGATGGCCCCGAACAGTTCCGGGTACCGGGTGAGCATGACGCCCATGAGCAGGCCGCCATTGCTGCCGCCCACCGCGCCCAACCGGTCGTGGGTGGCGATGCCGCGGGCGACCAGGTCCTTGGCCACCGATGAGAAATCCTCGTACACCTTGTGCCGGTTGGCCTTCTGCACCGCCGTATGCCACTGCGGCCCGTATTCGCCGCCGCCGCGGATATTGGTCATCACCCAGGTGCCGCCGCGCTCCAGCCAGCCCATGCCGGACGCGCCGCTGTAGGCGGGTGTGCGCGAGACCTCGAATCCGCCGTACCCGGACATGATGGTCGGGCCGGGTCGACCGATCCGATCACGGTGGCGGATGACGAAATACGGGATCATGGTGCCGTCGTCGGAGCGCGCGAAGTACTGCTCGGTCTCCACGCCCGCGGCGTCGAAGAACTCGGGCTCCTTCTTGAGCAGTGTGGTCGGGCCGCCGACGGAGCCGGAGAGCAGGGTGGTGGGTGTGGTGAAACCGCTGGTGGTGAGCATGAATTCGTCGCCGCCCTCGAGCGGGTCCAGATTCATGACGCTGGTGGTGGCCATGCGCGGGGCGTCGGCGAGCGGTTCGCGGACCCAGCCGTCCGTTCCGGGCGTGACCACGTAGAGCTTGGTCTGCACATCCTCGAGCGTGATGAGCAGCAGATGGTTCTCGGTCCAGCCGTAGCCGTGCAGCGCGGTGTGCGCGTCGGGTTCGAAGATCACCTCGAAATCGCGTGCGCCGCCGAGGAAGTCGTCGAAATCGGTGGCCAGCAGCGCCCCCGCCGGATACTCCCGGCCGCCGACCTCCCACGGTGACTTGAGCCGGACCAGCAGCCAGTCCCGGTACCAGGATTCCGAGGAGTCGGTGGGCAGCTCGAGCCGCCGCAGCGTATCGCCGTCCTCGAGTAGGTACACCTCTTCGTTGAAGAAGTCGGTGGCGCGGCCGACGAAATGCCGTTCGTAGCCGGGAGTCCGGTCGTAGCCGGCGGATACCGCCACATCCGATGGCTCGCCCTCGAAGACGGTGACCGCCTCCGCCAGGGGCGTGCCGCGCCGCCAGCGCTTGGCGATGCGCGGATAGCCGGAGTCGGTGAGCGAGCCGGGCCCGAAGTCGGTGCCCACGTACACGGTGTCGATATCGATCCACCGGATCTCGGACTTGGCCTCGGGCAGATAGAACCCGCCGTCCTCGGGTGCGAGGAATTCCTTTGTCTCGATCGCGAATTCGCGGACCACCTTGGCGTCCGCACCGCCGCGCGACAGGCTGATCAGCGCCCGCTGCTGCTCCGGCCGCAGCACGGCCGCGCCGCCCCAGACCCAGTTCTCGTCCTCGGCGGCGGCCAGGGCGTCGAGATCGATCAGTACCTCCCAGGCGGGCTCGTCCTTGGAGTATTCGGCGAAGGTGGTGCGTCGCCACAGGCCCTTGGGGTGTTCGGCATCGCGCCAGAAGTTGTACAGCCAGCGCCCGCGCCGTCCGGGGTAGGCGATGCGGGTGTCGGTGTCGAGCATGGCGAGAATGCGCGACTCCAGTTCGGTGAAGCGGTCCGACGAGGCGAAGGTCTCGACCACCACGTCATTGCGTTCCCGCGCCCAGTCCAATGCGCGATCGCTGGTGACCTCTTCGAGCCACAGGTAAGGATCCGTCACGCTCTCGTCAACACCGCTCATGGCCCCATTGTTGCCGAGGGCGCATCGGTGTGACGGGGAACCCTGCTCAGTAGGATTGCCGGACGGATGCCGATTGCTGTCGAGGAGGCGTGGATGCGACCCGCACCGTGGGAGCAACACTGCTGCCTGCCGCTGCTGCCCAGCGCCGACATCCGCGAGCTGGCGCGGTATCCGGTCGGCAGCTATGTGTCGGTCAATGTCGGGTACGCGCCGCACTCCACGGCGGACGCGCTGGCGCTGGTGCGGCAGTTCCGCCGTGACGCCGCGGCGCGACCGGAGTTTCGGCTGGTGGAGTCGTTCGCCGACACCCTGGCCGATGGGGTGATCGCGCTGGCCTTCGATCTGGAGGACTCCGGCCCGCTCGGCGGTGACCTGGACAATGTCGCGGTCTTCCACGATCTGGGGGTCCGCTCCCTGCTGCCCACCTACAACCACGCCAATGCGGCGGGCTGCGGTTGCCTCGATACCGCGGACACCGGGCTCACCGGGTACGGACGCGATCTGGTGCGCACGCTCAATGAGGTGGGCGTATTCGCCGACGGCTCACATTGTTCGGTCCGCACCGGATTGGACATCGCCGCGACCACCAGCGTTCCGATGATCTACAGTCACTCGAATTTCGCGGCCCTGTGGGCGCATCCGCGCAATATCACCGACGATCAGGCGCGTGCGTGCGCGGAGACCGGCGGTGTGGTCGGCATCAACGGGGTAGGAATCTTCTTGGGGCGCAACAAGCCCGAGGGTAGGGCCGCGCGCGTCGAAGCCATGGCCGATCACATCGTCTACGGTGCGGAGCTGGTCGGTATCGAGCACATCGGCATCGGCTCCGACTTCTCCTTCGACGGTGCACAGTTCAATGCCGAGATCGCCGCGAACCCGGGGAATTTCTCCGAGGATTACACGCGCTGGGGTCCGTTGCAGTGGACCCCGCCGGAAGATCTGTTGGGGGAGAACGAGGTTCCCGGGCTGGACACGGTGCTGGCCCGCCGCGGGTTCACCGAAGCCGAGATCGCGGCGGTGTTCCGCGACAATTTCGCCCGGGTGGCGCGGCAGGTGTGGCGGCGCTGAGGCGCGGCGGCCGAGCCGGTCTCACTCGGGTCGATCGCTGACGACCGTCCGTTCGAGCCCGTCGAGCACCCGCCGCAATCCCCAGCCGAAGTGGTCGTAGCTGGGGTCGAAGGTGTTGTCGCCCATTCCCGCCAGGATCGGATAGCGTCCGGTCGCCATGGCCTGGTTCAGTGCCGGTGCCTGGGCCTCCCAGAATTCGAGATCGGTCATGCCGGTGCGGAGTTCGGCCTCCTGCGCGTACAGCTGGGTGCGCGCGGCGCCGACCACATAGTTGTCGATCAGCAGCACCACGGAGATGAGTTCGCGGTCGGGCAGTCCCATGGGTTTGATCCGGGCGAGGATGCGCTCCATGCCCTCCACGGCGCTCGGTCCCATGACCGGTCGGCTCTGGTTGACCTGGATCAGCCACGGATGTCGCTGGTACAGGGCGAGTGTCGAGTACGCCACGGCTTCCAGGGCCGCACGCCAGCCCGCCTCCGGTTCCGGTAGTCCGTCGAACTGGGGGTCCTGTACGCGGTCGAGCATGAGATCGAGCAGTTCGGCCTTGCCGGGCAGGTAGCGGTAGAGCGTCATGGTGCCGGTGCCCAGTTCCGTGGCCACCCGGCGCATGGTGACCGCGTCCAGGCCCTCGGCGTCGGCGACGTGGATGGCGGCCTCGACGATGCGGTCCAGGGTGAGTCCGGGTTTGGGGCCGCGGCTGGGGCGGGGGCCGGTGTTCCACAGGAGCTCGAGAGTCCGTGCGAGATCACCGCTGCCACTGGTCTCGGTGCTGCTCATGGTCTCGAGCGTAGCGGTCCGGGAAAAAACTGGGTACGTTGTACTCGAAATGGGGTACGATGTACCCGGTTTAATTCCGAGTGATAGCGGAGGACGACGGTGGCCGACTATGCGGTACTGGCCGAGGGGTTGACCAAGAGATATGGAGCGAAGAACGCACTCGACGGATTCGATCTGACGGTCCGCGCGGGCACGGTGCACGGCCTGTTGGGGCCGAACGGCGCGGGCAAGACCACGGCCGTGCGCATCCTGTCCACCCTGCTGCGGCTGGACGGCGGGCAGGCGCGGGTGGCCGGGTTCGATGTGGCCCGCCAGCCTGGGGAGGTGCGGGCGCGCATCGGGCTCACCGGCCAGTACGCCGCCGTGGACGAGGTGCTCACCGGGCAGCAGAACCTCGAGATGTTCGGTCGGCTGTTCCATCTGGGCGGGCGGCGAGCGCGGTTGCGCGCGCGGGAACTGCTGGAGCGTTTCGACCTCACCGATGCCGCCGACCGCGGCGTCGGCAAGTACAGCGGCGGCATGCGTCGCCGTCTCGACCTGGCGGCGTCCATGATCCTCGCGCCGGACGTGCTCTTCCTCGACGAGCCGACCACCGGACTCGATCCGCGCAGTCGCAACGAGGTGTGGGAATCGGTGCGCGCGTTGGTCGCCGACGGCACCACGGTCCTGCTCACCACGCAGTATCTGGAGGAGGCGGATCGGCTCGCCTCCCACATCACCGTCATCGATCAGGGGCGGGCCATCGCCGACGACACCCCCGACGGTTTGAAGAACATCGTGGGCGGCGACCTCATCGAGGTGGTGGCGCTGGAAGTCGCCGATCTGCCCCTGGTGGCGAAGGTCGTTGCCCGCGTGAGCGATACCGAACCGGAGACCGTGGAGGTCGAGCGACGCGTGCACGCGCCCGTCGCCGATCGGGTCGCCGCGCTCACCGAGGTGGCGCGCGCCCTGCAGGACGAGGGCATCGCCGTCGAGGACATCGGGCTGCGCCGCCCCAGTCTCGACGATGTCTTCCTACATCTCACCGGTCACCGCACCGCTACCGAGGAGGCCGCCTGATGAGCGCCGTCGATCTGACCCCCGAGCACCGTTCGCGCACCTACTGGGCGGTGGCCGACTGCTGGAACATCGTGCGCCGCGGGCTGACCCACTATCAGCGCCAGCCGGTGAACATCGCTTGGCAGCTGGGCTTTCCGATCGTCTCGGTGCTGCTGTACGGCTATGTGTTCGGCAGTGCCATGGTGGTGCCGGGCGGAGGCGACTACCGCAGCTTCCTGATGCCGGGCATGTTCACCATGACCATGGCCTTCAGCTTCGTGAACACCGCGACCGTGGTGGTCTACGACGCCACCAAGGGCGTGATCGACCGGTTCCGGTCCATGCCCATGTCCGCCTCGGCGGTGGTCTCCGGTCGCGGTGTCACCGATCTGCTGGTCGCCTGCGCGGAGCTGGGCATTCTCATGCTGACCGCCTTCGCCATCGGCTGGCGGCCCACCGGTGGATTGCTCGGCGTGGTGGCGGCGTTCGTGCTGCTGCTGTGGCTGCGCTTCGCGCTGATCTGGGTGGGCGTGTGGCTGGGATTGATGGTGCCGAATCCGGAGGCGGCGGGCGGTCTGTTCGCGGTGGTCTTCCCGCTCACCATGATTTCGAGCATCTTCGTCGCCCCGCAGTTGATGCCGTCCTGGCTCGGCACGATCGCGGCGTGGAATCCCATCTCCTCGACGGCGGCGGCGACCCGCGAGCTGTTCGGCACCCCCGTGGGCAGCGGGGATTCCTGGGTGGAGCAGCACGCCGCGCTGATGGCGCTGGTCTGGCCGCTGGTGCTCACCGCGATCTTCCTGCCG